>DASZPC010000065.1:0-13188 GCA_035550455.1 Chitinophagales bacterium
GGCATCTATAAACCAAGCATTATCGGGGGGAACAGCTTTCATGTTGATAAATATGTTTAAAACTTTGTTTTAAAATAGTTTTATCTTTCTAAAACTATCTTTTACATTTGCTTTCGTTATTGAAACCAAAGGTAAAACAAAAAATCACATGAGCAACACAGTAACCCGGTTGAAGCAAGAATACAGGGAGGCGATTTTAAACGATGCTGAATTGCATGGCAAAGTAGCTAAAGCCACCAATAAAAGCTGGAACACTATTTACCGCTGGTGCAACGATAATGCCGAGCAACTTATTATGCTAACGGTAATAAGAACCGTACGCGAATACCTGGGCATTGACAATACCATAAGCCTGGTAGAAGAAATTACCGAACCCACACAAGCCTAACCGATGCTGATTGACGATATAGAAAAGCGCATACGCCAACAAATAGCCCTGCAAGACAGGCCGTTTACGATGGTATTGATACTTGGCTTTGCTGCCCTATGGATGCTGTTTTTAATATGCAGGATTTTAATAGCCCATAACTTATAAGGATGGAACTGGAACAATTATACGAAAAGCTAAAGCGCGTAGAGGCAATGCTCGAAAAGGCAGCGCTCAATACCAAAGAGGTATTAACGGTGGAAGAAGCCGCCCAATACCTGGGGCTTACCCGGGGCCATGTGCATAACCGGCTGATTGGCGGGAAAAAACCGGTTTTAAAATCATTCCAGCCGGGGGGCGGCAAACGCTATATCAGGCGCGATGATTTAATTGACTACATGCTCCAGAATGGCACCACCACCGTTGGCGAGGCAAAATTGACAAACCTAAAAAAGGCAATATGAGCGCACTGAGTTACGATAGCCTGCCATTTACCTGCGAAGATTGCGGGTTAACCTATCCGGCATATCAGTTGCGCCTGCGCGATACGATGCACGGCCAATATTGCCCCGAATGCAGCGACCGCGAAAAATGCGGCGCTTGTGGTGAGGTTTATCCGAAAGCCTTTATGAGTTGGAAAGACGATGTGAGCAATTACATCTGCGAGGACTGTCAGCATGATTATAAAGAAGTGCGGAAGTATATAAAGCCATTAGTAAACAGTTACCGGCATCAACCGGTAATGCAAATAAACAGGTAATGAAACACGATAACTACTACCAAAGGCGGGGTATAACGATAGCAGAGGCGCGTAACCTTTGCCATGAATTGGGATTAGTTCCTTGCTACTGGAATAACCTCCGCTTAGCAATTCAACTATTGGAGGTAATGAAGTTGAAGTATTAGTGTGTGGGTTTGGTTCGTGGGCGGCGTGTCAGGGCGCTGCCCACTTTTTAAAAGAAAAAAATGGAACACAGAGAATCATTAACCATCATGTATAGCACGTATGACTATACCCGGTTTAAATCCATAACTGGTAACCGGCTGCTGAATGAAAGCAAGATTAAACGCATTATAGCCGACATCAACAAGGGCCTTAACATGCTACCCTACTGCCCTATCGTGGTAGATAAGCAAATGAACGTGATAGATGGCCAGCACAGGCTTTATGTAGCGCGAAAACTGAAAAAGCAAATATCCTACGTTATAGCTGATGCTCTTACCCTTCAACAAATTGCCTCGATTAACAGCAACACGGAAAAATGGAAGAAGAAGGACTTTATGCACTGCTATACAGTGGGTGGTAATCAAAATTACGAGCAATTGCAAAGGTTTATGCACGAATACAACGTGCCACTTAGTACAGCTCTGGTTCTTTTATCAGGCAAAACCACAGATAGCGGTGCTTGCAATAAAGATTACGAATCTGGGAATTTTGTAGTTAAAGACTTATCGGGGGCTACTGCGACCATGAAAATTGTAGAGCGATTCAAGGAGGCAAAAAACTATCACCAACGCAGTTTTATATTGGCCATAGCCCGTTTACGCGAAGCAGGGATTTGCGACTTTAACCGGCTGGTTGAAAAGTTCAGCAAGAACCCTTCAGCACTTCGCACAGCTGGTAATGTGAAAGAATACCTACGCAACCTGCAAGACATTTATAACACAGGCCTCCAAAAACAGATAACCATTTTTTAAATAAAAAAGCCGGTGGCTCTACCAAAGCGCACCGGCAAAAAATCAAATAAGATGGATGCAAATCTAATGCAAGAAACCAAAACCGCCAACCCCGAAGTATTGGCGAAGCAAGCAAGGCTGCTGGAGCTGGCCACCAACTTTAACCGCGAGGCCGCTAAAGTGCTTGGCACAACAAACATTACCACCAGCTTAATGATTGAAGTGCCGGAGTCTGTCCACCAGCCCTGGATGGATATAATACTCCGCAATGAACCACATGTGCTGGTAATGATAAAAGACAATTCTCTACCATTTTAATAACATAAAAACCAAATAAGATGCAACTGCGAAAAGCAACAAGAAAAAAGGCGAAGATTCGCCTCGGAATTTCCGGCCCTTCGGGCTCCGGTAAAACAATTAGTTCATTACTAATGGCCTTCGGGCTTACCGGTTCATGGGATAAAATTGCGGTAATTGACTCCGAGAACAACTCGGCTGACTTATACGCCAATCACATTGTAATATCTGATGGCAAAAAGTTTACCGTTGGTGAATTTCAAACACTTCCATTAAATCCGCCTTATTCACCCGAACGGTATATAGAAGCAATTAAAGCCTGCGAAGATGCAGGAATGGAGGTGATAATAATTGATTCAATAAGCCATGAATGGGGCGGCACCGGTGGTATTCTTGAAATTGTAGACAGCCTTAAAAATGCCTCTAACAGTAAAAACGCCTTTACCAACGGCTGGGATAAAGCTTCGCCCAGGCACAACGATTTTATTGAGGCCATGCTTGGCAGCAAATGCCACATTATAGGCTGTATGCGCAGTAAGGTTGAATATGTGATGGAGTCCGTCGAACGTAACGGAAAAACAATTCAGGTGCCTAAAAAAATGGGAATGGCGCCCATACAAAGGGAAGGGGTTGATTATGAGTTTACCATTCACCTTGACCTTAACCTGAACCACTATGCAACGGCCATGAAGGACAGGAGCGGGTTATTTACCGAAAGCTTTGTGCCTTCAGTAAGAACAGGCCAAACAATACTTGACTGGTGCGAATCGGGCCAAGACACAGAAGCTGAAACCATCGGTGCTGTTGAGAAGCTTAAAAACTGCGACACAGTAGAGGAGCTGACCGACTTTAAGTCCACTTTACCGGCTTATGTAATATCTGATGCCCGGTTTATAGCCGCAGGTAAGCAGCGGTATAATGAGATTGTTAAACCAAAAACGGAGGGTGCTAACGTATGAGTACACTATACAACATATTAGCTGAACATAAGGCCCTTATAGACCTTATTGAGCAAAACGATGGCGAGATAACGCCTGAAATAGAGGTTCAAGCCAACCTTACCCAGGAAGATTTTGAAAATAAGGCTACCAGCTATGCTTATGTAATTAAAGCTTCCGAAGATGAGGGAGAGATTATTGCAAAAGAAATCAAACGGCTTCAGGACTTAAAGAAAAGGGCAGACAACAGGGCTGAATACTTAAAAAACCGGCTAAGCGAAGCAATGCAGCAATTCGGGTTCGATGAGATAAAGCGCAACAACATCCGCCTTTATTTCAGGGCTTCAAAATCGGTGTTGATTACCGATGAAAATATTATACCGGACAAATACATGGTAATAGTACCGGAAACAAAAAAACCGGACAAAGCCGCGATTAAAGCAGCTATTGAAAAATTAGAAGAAACCGTGCCTGGTGCGGAAATAGAAGAAAGAAAAAACCTTCAAATCAAATAACATGAAAACAACCATCGAAATTAAAATTACCAAGGCGGCCTTAAAAAATGGCAACCTGGAACTGGAATACGACGAAGTTATTAATAGTGAAGAAGATGGCCCTGCTATTCATTCATATAAACTCAAAGGCGGCTATCCGCCGCATGAAGATTTGCTAAACGCCTTTAAGCCACTGGACCGCCACCTTGCATTAATATGTGAGCAGGCAGAAGAAAAGCGGCTTGATTACAAAGTTTCTATCGGTAAAAAGGGTAAAGAGAAAGATATAACCGGCGTATTTGAAGCAATGGATGAATCGCCGGCGTTCACTTCTATTACAGCTACCGGTTTTAGCATCGGCGGCAACGATGAAGGAGAGGGGGTAGTGCTTATTGGCCAACGCAAACTATCCACCGGCATGATATTGAACCTGGTTTCGCCTTTTACAAAATACGAAGGTGAATATAAGAGCGCATTAAAGCTGGCAGAGGATGTTGATATGCTGTGTGGCGAATGCACCTTATACATAGAAGGCAAACATGCGCCGAATGCACAGCTTGAAATGGAATTTGAAGAGCAACAAGTGCCACCGGAGCAGTAACATTCTTTTTTGTTGCCACGCAAATGGTGGCGCCGGGGCCTGGATGGCAAGTTAAGGGTGGCTTTAGGGGGTTCAAATCTCCCTTCCCGGGCAAACCTTCAATAAGTGGAAGTCCCTGCATTAAAAAAGGTAACCATGCATGGGATGTTACCGGCGACAATCCACCGGGGAAATGCCAATCAATAATCGGACCGGTTGAGAAAGGCAGGGTAGGTTTTACCGGTCCAATGCGGGGGAAGTAATTGCCCCCGCTTTTTAAAACTAAAACATTATTCATTTATAAAACCAAATAAGATGGAACTTAAAGAAGTCAATCTGGCCGATATAATCATCGGCAAAACCAATCCCCGTAAAAACTTTGATGAAGACAGCATTAATGAGCTGGCCCAATCAATCCGCGAAAAGGGCGTATTACAACCGATTATTGTGCGGCTTAATGGCAAGCCCGGCAAGTATGAGCTTGTTTGTGGTGAACGCCGGTATAGGGCCTCTTTGTTAGTGAAAGGATTAAACAAAACGCGCACAACTATTCCCGCAATTGTACGCGAACTTACTGACGAAGAGGCCCTGGAGTTGCAAATTACCGAAAACCTGCAACGCAAGGACATACACCCTATGGAAGAGGCGGTTGCCTTTAAAGGCCTGATGGTAATGAAAAAAATGCAGCCTGCTGAAATTGCAGCCCGGCTCGGTAAATCAACAGCCTATGTGGCGCAACGGTTAAAGCTTAATGACCTGATTGAAGAATTTCAGAAAGCATTTTTCAAAGAGCGGATGACCATTGCCACTGCTATTACCATAGCAAGGTTAAGGGCTGAAGACCAGCAGGAGCTTTGGGAAAACAACTCGTTTGAAACAGGCATGATTACTGTCAGCAAATGGTCGTTAAACAGATTTTTAAGCGACCTTACCGATGCCCCATTTGACATTACCGATGCCGAACTTAACAAAAACATGGGCGCCTGCACCGGTTGCCAATTCAATAGTGCCGGTAATTCATCCCTTTTTCCCGATATGGCGAAAGCCACATGCCTTAACACTCCCTGCTTTAAAGGCAAGGTAGATACTTTCTTCGACCGCGAGTTCGAGGCGGCAAAAAACGCCCCTGAAACTGTTCTTATTACCCGGGCTTATAGCCCCGAAAAAACAACACAGGAACTTATTAAAAAAGGCGAAAAAATTTATTGCCGGGACGCTTATGAAATTATAGACATGCCTGAAAGGCCCCAAATTGAAGACTGGGATGTGGAGGACTATGATTCTGAAGAGGAAATGAATAAAACTTTTGATAGAGAGTTAAAAGCATACGCGGATGAATTACGCGAATACCAAAAGAAGGTGGATTCAGGTAGATACCTGAGGGGCTTTGTGGTGGACGGAGACGATAAAGGAAAATACCTGTATATATCACTTCGCAAAACAGCCACCGCCAACACATCAGCTGCCGGAATTAAAGCAAAAGAGGCAACCGGTTCGGTTACTACTGATGATATTAAGGCCGAGATACAAAGGATAAACGACAATGAAAAGCGCAAGCAGGAGCTTGACTATGAAAAAATACATTTTGCCCTGGCCGAGGCCTTTGCAAAAAACAAACAGTATAAAACCAACGATGCACCCTTAAAGCCACAGGAACAAATAGGGGCAATTATATACCTGGCGCAGGAAAACTACCATGCAGGTGATATGGTGAAAAAATTACTCGGCATTAAAGACAGCTATACCGGCAATGGGCTTTCAATGTTTAAAAAACTTATAGATAAAAAGCCGGGTGAATTAGATGCAATTATATACCAGGCATTACGTGCTTCGATAGCCATAAAATTAGCCCCGATTAAAAGCGCACCTAACCAAAGGCCCGATGCCTCCGGCCACGCAGCGGCCTTTGAAGGTATTGCAAGGTTATATGAAGAGCCAGCTTACCTGTTAATTCAAAAAGCACAATTCGATGAACGTGAAAAGCGATTGGCTAAGGTGCAGAAGAGGTTGGAGGAGCTAAAAGGCAAGCTGAAGGAAGCAGAAAAAGCCAATCCGAAAAAGGCCACTAAAAAAGCCACTAAAAAACCGGTTAAGAAATGAACATTGTAGAGTTTGAAGGATCTTATTATGTGTACTTTAAATACAGCAAGCGCCTGGTAGACGCCATTAAGCGTATACCAGGCCGCTGGTGGCATCAAACCCAAAAATGCTGGGTAGTCCCCAAAACTTCCGAGGATGCGCTTAGGAATTTTTCAAAACAATATGGATTTCGATGGAGTGAAGCACAGCATCAGGAAAAGGAACAGAACTACACTCTCCCTTCTATGCCGGAGCTTCAAGCGGAAATACCACTCAAGCGGCAATTGTTTCATTACCAAGGCCAAGGCGTGGCCTACACCCTGGATAAGCAGAGACTTATAATTGGCGATGAACCGGGCCTCGGAAAAACAGGGCAAGCAATTGCTGCACTTGTAGCCAGTGGAGCTACTCCGGCATTAGTGATTTGCCCTGCCAGTTTAAAGATGAACTGGGAACGCGAAATAAGCCTTTGGAGCAACCTGCGGGCACGTATACTCGATGCACAAACGGCTAAGTATATGCACCGATTTATTGAAGCCGGGATGGTGGATGTCTTTATCATAAACTACGAATCGCTGAAAAAATACTTTGTCAGCAATATTATTGGCAGCGGTAAAAAATGGCGGCTGAAGGATGTAATATTCAACCCTCGAAAGGACTTTTTTAAAACAGTGATTATTGATGAAAGCCACCGGTGCAAGGATTTCAGTACACAACAAACCAAAATAGTCAAAGGTATATGCGCTGGGAAGCAATGGATAATGGCACTCACCGGCACGCCGGTAGTCAATAAACCCAAAGACCTAATGCCCCAACTGGGTATTATAGGCAGGTTGGAAGATTTCGGCGGCTATAAATACTTCAATACCCGCTATTGTCTGGGCGGGAGCGGGGCCTCTAACCTGAAAGAACTGAATTACAAACTCAACACCACCTGTTTTTATAGGCGCAATAAAAGTGATGTATTGAAGGATTTACCCGCCAAGATGAGGCAGGTAATGCTTTGCGAAATAGATGAAACCCACAGGCTGGAATATGCCCGGGCTGAAGATGACCTTCGCCAATACTTGATAAAATATAAAAACGCAGATGATGAAAAGGTAGAAAGGGCGCTTCGCGGAGAGGTGATGGTAAGGATAGGGTTGCTGAAAAACATAAGTGCCCGCGGGAAGCTAGCCGATGTGAAAGAGTTTATTAATGACACCATAGATTCAGGTCAAAAGCTCGTTGTATTTCTGCACCTGAAGGAAGTGTTTAACAGGCTGAAGGCAATGTTCCCTGGCGCTGTAAGTATTGTTGGCGAAAATACCACCGATGAAAGACAGGCCGCCGTGGATGCTTTTCAAAATAACCCGGAATGCAAACTTATACTATGTAGCCTAAAGGCAGCATCAGTGGGCTTAACGCTTACAGCAGCTTCCCGGGTAGCCTTTATAGAGTTGGGTTGGCATCCGGCTGAAATGGAACAAGCGGAAGACAGATGCCACCGCATAGGGCAAAAGGATAGCGTTCAATGCACTTATTTTTTGGGCCGGAACACCATAGATGAATGGGTTTATAAGATTATTGACGATAAGCGGAAGGTAACCAGCGAGATAACCGGGGCCAACAATGATGTGGAAGTGGACGTGGTAGAAAAGTTTGCCACCTTATTTAATGTAACCAATGAACTAAAAGAAACCCATGCCGAATAGAGTAGTAAGGGAAGGGATATTGGATAGTGAAAAGGTAAACCTGCTTAGCTGGGCCGCTGAAGTATTTTACCGGCGCTTAATGAGCGTGGTAGACGATTTCGGGCGGTTCGATGCACGGGCAATGATATTGAGGTCGAAATTATTTCCATTAAAAATTGATAAAGTAAGTGCGGCGGATGTAGAAAAGTGGCTGGCCGAATGTGCCAGAGCGGAGCTCGTAAGTCTGTACTTCGTAAATCAAAAGCCTTTTTTGGAGATAAGTAACTTCAATCAGTCTATTCGCATCAAAAAAAGCAAGTTTCCTCCCCCTGATTCATTTGTACAGCATATGCAAGCAGATGTAGTACAGACGCATGCAAATGAATTGCTGAATCCAATCCAATCCGAATCCGGACTTGAATCCGAATCCGAAAAAAAGGCTGACGCGGAAGAAAGAAAAAAAAAGTTTAAACAAAAAAAGCTGGAAGAATGGGAAACAGAATTGCCTTGGCCGGATGATGAATTTATGCAAAAATGGGAGGAATGGAAAAAATACCGATGGGGCCAGTTTAAT
The DNA here is from genome assembly GCA_035550455.1 of Chitinophagales bacterium. Lineage (GTDB taxonomy): Bacteria > Bacteroidota > Bacteroidia > Chitinophagales > LD1 > Bog-950. The sequence goes on from DASZPC010000065.1 coordinate 8,680, forward strand.
AAAAAATTCAAGTCTCAAGAAAGTGAAATAGCGCAATTAAAATTGCTGGTTAGCTTATCAAACAATGATGTATTGGCAGCTATTCATATTATTAACCAAAGCATGGCAAACACCTGGATGGGGCTTTTTGAGTTAAAAACCAATAAAAATGGAAAAAACTTTAGCAAAACCGGACACAACGTTGATGCAATTACTGAAGCAGCCCGTGGAGTACTTAACCAAATTGCCAGTGAATTCAATACCGGAGGCGGTGAAGGCTAATTCAATGCCATTATCAATAATCAGGCAAAAGATAGGCGAAGTAGGTACGAAGGCCTTATTGGTTGAATTATTAACCAACCTGATAAGGTTTTTCAATATAGGCAAAAGCATGAATGATAGCCAGGTAGCTGATACCATAAACCTTATTTTGAAAGAATACTATTTTTTAAAAATAGAGGACTTTAAACTCTGTTTTGATGGTATTAAAACGGGTAAATATTTGAAGGGCGGCCAGCTTTATGACCGTTTGGACGGCCAGATTATACTTTGTGCCATCGGCACATATTGCGCCGAGCGTATTGAAGTGGCAGAGCAATTATCGCTTGAAAACCATAAAGAAATTACATCCCCTGAACAACGCTATTATGTTTCTGTGGAGAAAAATTTCATCCGCGAAACGGCTCCGGGTAGCTATGAAGAAGTGGTAGAGCGTGAATTAGCCACTGCTTTTAAATGGCAGGAAGCCCTGGACATAAAGCAATGGCTTGGTAAGCAAGGAATAAATGGGGTAAAAATAAGCTATACCAACAAATCAGAAATAGGCCTGATAGAATACATCAAACAGCACAAACCGCATCTTTTAGGCGAAAAATTCAACAACCGCGAAAAATATTTGGAACGGGTGAAGGATTATAAAGAATTTGAAAAGCGGGTGGAGGCGGATAATACTTTAGGCGACCTACAAAAACACAATGCACTAAGGGAATACCTGGGAATGAACCCGGTTACAGAGGCCGAATATCTGAATTATATCCGTGAAACCACGAAGGGCTACATCTATGCGGAGCAAGAAAGGGAAAGGCAAATGCGCGATTATTCAAAGGGATGTATAAGTAAAGAATAATGACACTCATAAAAATTTACTTCTGTCAATCCACCGGTGAAACAGGCAGGCGCTGCCCAATACGGATGCAATGTGCCCATTATCACGCCCTTTTACAGGCGGCAATGGATGGTATCTCGCTCCAACACATGCTGGAGTCGCCGTATTATAAAGAAGTGAAAGCGGGGTTTAAGACAGTACCTAGTAAAGCGAATTGTATGGTGTTTAAACAGTTTAATGGATAATGGAAACCTGGACTGCTGAACAATATCAGGCATACATCGCTAAGCGCAAACAGCCGGGTAAGAAGCAAAAAAAGCCCAGCAATAAAGCTATTGGCGAAATGAAGCTGTTATTGGCTATTGAGGCTATTGAGGTACAAGAAGAATACCTCTTCCACCCCTCCCGAAAATGGAGGTTTGATTTCGCTATCCCAGAAAAGAAAATAGCGATTGAATACGAAGGGGTGATGGGAGGCAAAAGCAGGCACACCACCATAACAGGGTATAGCGGCGATACCGAAAAATACAATGAGGCGGCTAAACTGGGATGGAAAGTGTTGCGGTATACTAAGTTGACTTATAGAGAATTAATAAACGATTTAAAAGCATTGTTATGAAAGCGGTACAAATTAACTTTTTTACAAAAGCAAGGATTGATATTGACGAATGCTTGGATCTAACGCTTCAGTCGCTTAATACTTATGGGCCCTTACATAAGCATTGGGCTATTGCATGGAGTGGTGGCAAAGATTCAACCACATTGGCAACACTGATTGTTTACCTCTTGAAAAGTGGACAATTATCTCCCCCTGAAAGCCTAACAATATTCTACGCCGATACTCGTATGGAATTAACGCCGCTTGCTATTTCTGCAAAAATAATTATTGAACAATTTAAGGCTGCTGGCATTAAAGTGAAAGAAGTGGTGGCCGAATTGGACAAGCGCTTTTTGGTATACATACTTGGCCGGGGTGTACCGCCACCCAATAATAACACCTTACGATGGTGTACGGGGCAAATAAAGGTGCGCCCGATGCAAGAGGCACTTAAAGAGTTATACAACCTAACCGGGGAAAAGATACTAATGCTAACTGGGGTAAGGCAAGGGGAAAGCGCCATTCGGGATGGTAGAATAGCTATGAGTTGTGGTAAAAATGGTGCTGAGTGCGGACAGGGATGGTATCAAACGGGATTATCAACGGATATATGCTCAACCCTTGCACCAATACTCCATTGGCGAGTCTGTTTAGTTTGGGACTGGCTTAAAATCTATGCTCGTATGCCCCAATACGGCGCATGGAATACAGAGTTATTAGCCGATGCCTACGGCGGCGATGAGGCCGAGGAAATCAATGCAAGAACCGGATGTGTGGGTTGCCCGCTAACTGAAAAAGACACGGCGTTAGACTATGTATGCTCTTTACCGGAATGGTCGTATTTATCGCCTCTAAAAGGACTACGTCCAATTTACAGATGGCTACGAGAGTTTCAAAATCGCCACCGTAAAAATGGCGAGAGAAATAAAGACGGTAACCTGTCCAAGCATCCACAGCGTATAGGCCCGATAACGCTTAAAGCAAGATTAGAGGCACTTGAAAAGATATTAACGATTCAAGCCCAATGCAATCAGGCCGCAACACGTTTAGGCCGCCCAGCGGTGGATATTATAAATGCGGAAGAGGAAACCCGGATTCGCGAGCTGATTGCGAACAAAACTTTCCCCAATAAATGGACTGGCGATGAAATAACTGCAGGTAAGGCTATTGATACAATCTATAATGACGGGAGTGTCCAACCATTACTATTTGGCTAATCGACGAATAAAATCAGAACTATGAAAACAATTTTCCTTTTCCTGTCAGCATTTTTAGATGGCATCGGCTTTTTTATCAATGAGTTTGTAGGATTATCCCTACTGGCAGTTCGTTATTGGCCGGTAACGCTTTTGTTAACGCTTTTAATTCACTTCATTATAAAATATTGGTAAACGTGAATGAACAATCTGATGAAGAATTTTACGAAGCATTACGGGCTAAACGGGCCGGTAAACGGATTCGCCGGAATCTAAATATTGATATTCCCAACAACGAGCCAGATGAGGAAATATTACCCCCTAAAGCAAGTGCAGATGGTAAGGAGCGCATACACGAACTTAAATGCCACCCTCAGCCTTTTAATGCAAAATGGGAAAACAGAAAAAATTGGGAGTTAAGAAAAAATGACCGAGACTACCAAGAGGGCGATATTTTGATTGAGAAAGAGTATTCCCCGCTATGCAATAATGGGGAAGGCGATTATAGCGGTATGGAAATTCACGAAAAAGTAATCTACATCCTAAGGCATGGATTTGGACTTCCTGAAGGTTATGTTATAATGAGTACACAGCAGCTAAAAAGGGTAAGAGTACTTAGTAATGGTTACCGAGAGGAGTTTTCAAGGCCGTATAAAAAATATGAGCTATAAGTGAATTTATGATTTGAGTAACAATTACTCTTTTTGATTACAGCGCAAAACCATAAGAAATTATACAAAATCGCCACTTTATGTCATTTTTGTCTATTTTTGAACTATGAAACCAGGCGAACAAGCCCAGATTGATTTCATTGTTGCTTGTCTCCGTAATGGAGAAAGCCGCAAAGATATTAAGGGAAAATTTGGGGGCAAATGGGGAAACTTATCAAGAAACACCTTTGATAGGCGCTTAAAAGCAGCCAAGGAGGCTTATAGCATTGAAATAGGCTCGATTAAAGCCAAAGCCGGGCAAATGATAGAGCAGGAGGCAGAAGTGCTAAAATCGAAGATATTAACGGTTTTGGAAAAGCAGGTTATACTTAGCCAAATAGCCCGGGGCGAAATAGAATTACAGAAGCCTATTGTTGTTGACAAGTCAATCGAGCTAATAAAAGTAGTGCCGGACTATATGGACCGTAAAAATGCCATTGCGGAACTCAACAAAATGGAAGGGCATTACGCACCAGCGCAGATACAACAAACCATCACCGAAAGGACTATCACCCTTAACATTGAATAAGGCATTAGTATATAACCGCCCTGAAGCCATCAAAAGGTATAAAAAGCAGTGCGAGTTTATTGACGCTCCGCAAAGATATACCATTATTGAGGCTACTACGAAAGCGGGTAAAACCGTAGGCTGCATTGTTTGGCTTTTTGAACAAGCGCTTCAGGCAAAAGCAGGCGATAACTTCTATTGGGTGGCCCCCATAGTCGCCCAAGCTAAGATTGCTTTCAGGCGTTTGCAAAGGTTTTTTACCCATAAAGACCTATACGATGTTAACAAGGCTGACCTTACCCTTACCTTATTCAACGGCGCTACTATCTTTTTCAAATCGGGCGATAATCCTGATTCGCTTTATGGGGATGATGTAAAAGCAGTGGTTATTGATGAAGCCACCCGTATGTCCG
>DASZPC010000066.1:0-1632 GCA_035550455.1 Chitinophagales bacterium
AAAGATAAATACCCAATAAAAACGCGTTTATGAAAAAACTTACGCTTTATTTCCTGGTTTTTGCATTGCTAGGCGGAATTTCATCTTGTGTAAAGGACAAGTTTGATGCGCCACCGGCAGGCGGCGTTGACCCGGACCTGACGGTTAATTTCAGCATTAACGATTTGAAAGCAAGGCTGACCGGCACCATTTACCAAATGAACGAAGACCGGATTATTTCGGCTATAGTGGTGGGCGATGATAAATCGGGCAACCTGTATAAAACGATTGCGATACAGGATTCGACCGGCGGTATTATGCTTACACTGGATGGTTCGTACCTGTATAACAACTATCCTGTAGGCCGCCGATTGTTTATTAAATTAAAAGGCCTTTATGTGGTGAAATACAAGGGGCTTTATGAAATAGTAGCTTCGGTAAACCCCGATGGCACCTATACCGGTATCCCTTCATCGGTATATGACCAGTATATTTTCCCCGGAAAATGGGGCTTAACAGTTACCCCCAAGGTTGTTACCATCAACCAATTGAACGATTCGTACCAAAGCGAATTGATAGAATTAGATAACGTAGAGTTTCAGAGCGCCGATGCCGGGCAGCCTTATGCCAATGGCGCCACGCTTACATCGCAGGCAAGGTATATACAGGATTGCAACGGCAATTCGATAGAGGTATATACCAGCGGGTATGCCGATTTTGCCAACTCGCTAACCCCGCGCGGCAATGGTAAATTACTAGCCATATACGGTGTTTACAATACCTATAAACAACTTACCGTGCGCGATACCACCGATGTGGACCTGAACGGTATTAATTGCAACGGCCAACATGGCGGCGGCGGTAACAGCGGTATTGCGGCTGTGCGGGCGCTCTATACCGGCAGCCCGGTAGTATTGCCACAAGGCACCAGTGTAACCGGTGTTGTAATATCGGATTTGAGCACCGGCAATATCAATTCTAAAAATTTGGTATTGCAGGATTCAACCGGTGGTATATTAATCAGGTTCAGCGCTACGCACAGCTTTGCGGTGGGTGCGCAAATTACGGTTGACCTTTCGGGCGACTCGCTTTACCCTTACAGGGGATGGCTGGAAGTAACACCTGTGCCAATAGGGAATGCACAACAAACCGGTACCGGCACCATTACGCCCAGGCAGGTAACTATTGCCGATATAAATGCCAACCTGAGCGCGTGGGAATCTACTTTGGTTAAAATAAGCGGCTGCTCGTTTGCCGGTTCGGGAACTTACAGTGGCAATGTAACGCTTAACGATGGCACCGCCAGCGGCACGCTTTACACCTCCAGTTCGGCTACGTTTGCAAGCACGGCGTACCCAACATCAACGGCTACCGTTACCTGTATTATTGAACAATACAACGGCCTGCAGTTGCAGATACGGAATACTACGGATGTGCAATAAGCATAGTTTATAAACTACTATTATTTACCGAAATGCCGGTAAAAACAAATATGAAAAAAAATGGCAGGCTATTGATGGTGGCCTGCTTAATTATAGCCCTGCTATCGCTGTGCTCGTGGGGGATATGGGGGCATAAGCATATTAACAAAGCTGCGGTGTTTGCCCTGCCTGCTGAAATGCGGCCTTTTTATTACAACCATATTGATTTTAT
>DASZPC010000067.1:0-4379 GCA_035550455.1 Chitinophagales bacterium
CGACATATCGCCTTTTAAAATGTTGACCAGTTGCGGTATTTCATCAATACTGGTTTTGCGCAAAAAGCTGCCAAAGCGGGTTACGCGCGGGTCGTTCTTTATTTTGTAAAAGGCATTGCTTTTCTCCTGTTTCAAAAAGTAAAAGTTTTCGCATATAAAACCGTTATCGTGATGCAGCAGCGGCGAGCAATTATGCCCCAACGCTTTGCAAAAAGGGCATTCGCCGGGGTTGGTGGCCTTCAACCTCGAATCGGTTTTGTATTGGTTTAGTTCTTTCAAAATATTCAGGTTCTTATCGGCGTCAGCACGCATTGTTCTGAACTTGATTAAATCAAACAGTTTATAATACTGTCCTACTCTTTTCGATTTATAAATCACCGGGCCTTTCGATTCCAGCTTTATAATTATTGCAACTATCAGCAGTAGCGGCGAAAGCGCAATAAGCGCCGTTAAGGCTACTGTAAAATCGAAGGCACGTTTAACCGGGGCGTAAAGTTTTTGTTGCATAAAATGGTTTTTAGTTGGCCAACAGGTTGTTAATGCGCATCCTTAACTCCTCGGGGTTAAAGGGCTTCATCATATAATCGCGCGCACCCGACTGAAAACATTTTAGCTTTTCGCTGCTGTTTTCAACGCTGGTAAGCATAATTACCGGCGGCAGGCTAATGGCGTGTTCCTTACGGCAGGCGTGCAAAAATTCAATACCGCTCATTTCGGGCATTATAATGTCTGCCACAATAGCATCGGCGCGTGCGCCCGAGCGTAATGCCTCCAGCGCATCTTTAGCACTGGGCCTTTCTATTACTTTGAAAAAGTTGCCGAGATAATGTACAAGCAGCCTTCTGGTGCTTGACTGGTCATCTATAACCATTATTGTTTTTCTCATGGATGTATATTTTATACTACGATATACGCTCCATTTGCCCCTTTGCAGGGTTCTTTTTCGTTGAACTGGGGTTTTAAACCGATAAAAACGGTTTTAGGGAAGTTAAAAGCCGGCCTATATAATGGTAAGCCTGTTTTGAAGGCCGGTACGGTATTTATTGCCTATGGCAATAGGTTTCCTTGATACAATAGCTGTTTCTGAGTCGAAATTTTCAAGATAATTGAGGTTAATAACGTACGAACGGTGGATGCGCACAAAATGCTGGTTGGCCTTTAGTTTATCCTCCAGGCTCTTCATACTGCTGTTAACCACATAGGCTTTATCCTTTACGTGCACCTTTACATAATCGCCAAGGGCCTCGAAATAATAAATGTCTTTGTAGTGCAACCTGTTTAACACGCCGTTTTCTTTTACGAAAAGGTAGTCAAGTGGTTGCTGTAGTTTATCGCCTTCGTATAACTGAAACGCCCGTTCAATGGCTTTCAAAAAGCCGCTGTACTCAATCGGCTTTAATAAATAGTGCAGTACTTTATATTCAAAAGCCTTTAAGGCATACTTCTCTTTACTGCTTATAAGTATTACCGGTGGCAGGTCACGGTACGATTCCAGCAACTGCAACCCGCTCATTTCGGGCATCTCTATATCCAGAAAAACGAGGTCGATATTGCCCTGGTTCTGGCGCACGTAATTGGCGGCCTCAATGGCGCTGCCAAACACCTGCAACAGGTTCAAGCCATCTGTATTGGTAACAAAATGCTTTACCAGGTTAAGCGCAATAGGGTCGTCGTCAATAACAATGCAATTAATCAATGCAGTTGTTTTTTGGATAATGAAATTTTAAAAACCTGTCTTAATCCCGGGGGGTAAGGTTTAAGGTAAACCGGCAGGGGGTAAATATTACAGGCCTTTTGTCCTAACCGGGGGTTAATGGACTTTTGTTCAAGCCGGGGGGCTTATGTTAACTGGGGGTATAACATTTAAAACTTGCCTGTATTAGTACCGGTCGCATGCTAATCTAACCACTTTTTGGTAATTAATAAGTAAGGCGCCGGGCCTGTGTCTTATTATCGGTTTTTGGTAAGCCACCTCCGTGATTTTGTATAACATCCCTATTTTTTTGTATACCACAAGGCGCAATTTGTAACCTGTTTTTTGCTTCCCCTGAAAAAGCAGTTTTGTAGGCAATGCCGAATATGGCTGCTTAAGTATTTGGGGCTGGCGGTTATGGGTAAACACATCTTATTCAATCAAAAAGTCCGGCACGAAAATCGGGCTGTGGGTTGGTTAAAACCACAACGTTTCCCTTCTGCTGCCCGTGTGTGGTGTAGTTAACATTTTACCCACTGTGGCAAAAAACACTGCCTTAAAGCGCCTAATTTCCTTATCCTTGCAGTCGTTTTTTAACAACCAAATCCCTTATTGCCGCCTATGTCGCTTTTAACTGTTGGTACTGTTGCTTTCGATGCTATTGAAACCCCATTTGGCAAAACCGATAAAATTGTGGGTGGGGCGGGCACTTATATTGCCTGGAGCGCCAGTTATTTCAGCAAAAAAGTAAACATCGTTTCAGTTATTGGCGATGATTTCGATATGCAGGAGCTGGAAATGCTTAAGGCCCGCAATGTTGATGTATCGGGCATTGAAATTAAGCCCGGCAAAAAATCGTTTTTCTGGAGCGGCCGCTACCACCTGGATATGAACAGCCGCGATACCCTGGTTACCGAGTTGAACGTGCTTAGCGAGTTTAACCCGGTTTTGCCCGAAGCCTACAAAGCCAGCGATATTTTAATGGTGGGGAATATTGACCCCCACCTGCAACTAAAAGTAATTGAGCAAATGGAACGCCGCCCCAAGCTGGTGGTGCTTGATACCATGAATTTTTGGATGACTGATACTTTTATTGAACCATTGCTACAGGTAATAGGTAAGGTAGATGTGCTGGCTATTAACGATGCCGAGGCACGCCAGCTTTCAAACGAATACTCGCTGGTAAAGGCTGCCCGCAAAATATTAACGATGGGCCCGCGCTACCTGATTATTAAAAAAGGCGAACACGGCGCTTTGCTGTTCCACGAAAACGAGGTGTTTTTTGCCCCCGCCCTGCCTTTGGAAGATGTATTTGACCCCACCGGCGCCGGCGATACCTTTGCAGGGGGCTTTTGCGGGTACCTGGATAAAACCCGCGACATTAGCTTTGAGAATATGAAACGCGCCATTATATATGGCTCGGCAATGGCTTCTTTTTGTGTGGAGAAATTTGGCACCGAGCGCCTGCGCAACCTTACCCACCAGGATATTGAAGACCGGGTAAAGGACTTTATTGACCTGGTGCAGTTTGATATTGTGCTGGAAGATTAAAGCATACTGCCTTATTACCCCGTAACACACTATAACCATGGCATACAACGAAAAACTGGCGGCCAGGATACGGGAGGCCCTAGTGGCTTTGTACCCCATAGAAGAAAAGGAAATGATGGGCGGCCTCAGCTTTTTGTATAAAGGCAAAATGTGCGTGGGCATTATTAAAGATGAAATGATGTGCCGCATTGACCCTGCTATACATGATGAGGTAACTGAAAAGCCCGGCTGCCGCACTATGGATTTTACCGGCAGGCCCATGAAGGGCTGGATTATGGTAGCCCCCGAAGCCATAAAAACGGGTAAAGACCTCGGTTACTGGATTGGCCTTGCCGTGCAGTGGAATGCGAAAGCCAAATCCAGCTCAAAGAAAAAGAAAAAATAAGGCCCAGTGCGCCCCGGTGGGTGATGTTCCTTTACCAACTGCTTTAAGTTTGTTGGTAACGTTCGGTTTTGTTTATTTTTATGGATGAACTAAATACCAACAAAAGGGGAAATGAAATCAGTATTAAGACCACTAATAGCCTTGCTATTTTATTATAGCTGTTCGCATCAAAGGGGACACAAAGAGTCGGTTATACTTCCTACTTATCAGGATTCAATTCACGGTTATAATGCTATTTTCTTGTCTAGCGGATTTGACAGCAATCAAGTAATAGTTTATATAGACAATGAATTGGTTTATAACGCCAGACCTAAAACTGATGAAAGAGATGAGGTTGCTGCAAGAATTCCTTATTTAAGGGGTTCAGCAATATACCATAAAATTGGAATTAATGTGCTTATTAATAATACTGATACTATTAGCAGGGAAATCATTGAACAATGCTCGAATACGTCAACATTAATAACCAGAAATGACACCAACATAGAAATCGAGAGCTATAATAAGTGTTTAACTTTTGAATAGAGCATAATTAAAATATCACCAATGCCGGGCAATCTGTTATTAATGTATAAATTAGTTGTTGGCCAGGCGGCCAACAACGGGCTAGTAGGGGATGTGGATCAGATGGCCCACAACGATTGGAAGGATACATACAAAAACACAACCACCTCGTATGCAGATGTAAGCATCCCCAAAATTAGGATAGGATGAAATTAGACAGAAGCGCTAAATTTCATCTTTATGAAA
>DASZPC010000068.1:0-3941 GCA_035550455.1 Chitinophagales bacterium
GATATGAAACCATATGGTGCTCGCCGTTTTTTAAATCGCCGCAGCAGGATTTTGGTTACGACATTTCCGATTATACCAGCATAGCGCCCGAATATGGAACTATGGCCGATGCAGAACAACTGATAAGCGAGGTACATAAACGGGGAATGAAAATTGTGTTTGATATGGTAATGAACCATACCTCTATTGAACACCCCTGGTTTAAAGAATCGGAATCATCGCGCACTAACCCAAAAGCAGACTGGTATATATGGCGCGATAAACCCAATAACTGGCATAGCATGACCGGCGGCAGTGGCTGGCATTATTGCAAGGAACGCAACCAGTATTACTGGGCCAGTTTTTTGCCTTTTCAGCCCGATTTGAATTACCGCAACCCCGAGGTAAAACAAGCCATGCTGAACAATGTGCGGTTTTGGTTAAAGAAAGGGGTGGATGGTTTCAGGCTGGATATTTTCAACGTGATTTATAAGGACAGCCTGTTCAGGAATAACCCTTTTAAAATGAAAGCCGCACCATCAGAATCAGACCCCTCTGGCTTTTTCCAGGAAGCAAAATATACTATCAACCAACCGGAGAGCATGGAGTTTGCCAAAGAACTGCGCGCCGTATGTAACGGGTTTGGCGATAAAATGCTGCTGGGCGAGGTTTCGGGCAACAGGGCAACTATCAGAAAATTTTTAGGCACTGATAAAAACGATGGCCTGGGCCTGGCCTTCGATTTTGAAATGCTGCCATTTAAATTCAACAGCAACTATTTTGGGGCATTGATTAACCACCTTGAAAAAGATTTTCCGGACCCTTTTATGCCGGTATATGTTTTTAGCAACCATGACCGCAGGCGGGCTATGGACAGGCTGCATGGCGACTTTAGAAAAGCTAAGGTGTTACACTTTTTGCAGCTAACCGTGCGTGGAGTACCCTGCACGTACTACGGCGAGGAAACCGGCATGAGCGATACGCGCATACCTTATAAAAAAGGGCTTGACCCCATTGCCCAAAAATACAAGGCAGTGCCACGCTTTTTGTTTGATATGATGGGCGAAACCATGAACCGGGACGAGGTGCGCTCGCCGATGCAATGGAACAGCAAACAGAACGCTGGTTTTACTGCGGCAGCAAAAACCTGGTTGCCGGTGCATACCAATTTTGGTAAAGTGAACGTTGAAGAAGAAGCCGCCGACTCAACATCGTTGTTGCACTTGGTGGGTGCTTTATTGAAATTAAGAGAACAGCATGAAGAATTAAGGTACGGTACGGTGCAGCTAATTGAAAAGAATAAATTGCCCAAAGGAGTACTGGGCTATAAAAGGATTTATAACGGCATGGAAACAGTAGTTTTAATGAATTTTGACAAAAGAGCGAAAGAGTTTGAGTTGACAGATAATATGAACATCTTATTTTCGATTAACGGAAACAGCAGTTTTGCCAACGGGAAAATTCACCTAGGCCCTTATGGCGGAATTATTTTAAGCCGGTGAGCAACCCGGTTAAAGCAATAAAAATTATGAAACAACTACTTTGGGTTTTAATGCTCCTTGCCGCTATTACGGCCGGGGCGCAGGATAATATTGTATTGCGCGGTTACATAAAAGACAAAGACAGCCATGAACCCCTCTCGCTGGCCGCAGCGCAAATAATGAATTCGCAGCTGGGCGCATTGAGCGATGATAACGGCTACTTTGAACTACCAATACCCAAAGTAAACCTGAACGATTCGCTGCATGTTTCGTTTATTGGCTACCAACCCCAAAATCTCTCTATTAAGAATTATAAGGCGGGCGATACCCTGCGGATTATGCTTGGCACCGAGGTGCTTACAAAACAGGAGGCCGTAATTGTAGCCACCAATGCCAGGGGGGTATTATTAAAAGCTATTGACAACCTGAAAAAGAACCTGTACACCGATTCGCTGATTGCCACCGGTTTTTACAGGCAGTACCATAAAGAAAACGGAAAGTTTGTGCGCCTGCTGGAGGCCGATGTAAGTGTTGCTTTTAATGTAAAAAACCCATACCGGTACGAATTTCATGAGTTGGTGCAGGTTAACAAGCAACGCCGTACAGAAAACTATGAACGGAATGTGGATGCCAATAACCATGGCGACCACCTGGTTGACTTACTGGAGCAAAACCCTTTCAGCTACAATAAAAGGACTTTTTTAAACGCACGGAACCTGGATTTCTTTTCGCCCAAGTTTGAAGAGGAAGATACCGACCACTATATTATAAAAACCCAGTATAAAGAACCCAGCAGTAAAACACTTGACCGCGCCAGGATATGGGTTGATAAAGGCAGCTATGCTATTACCAGGATTGAGATTGAAAAATTCCCGAACCCTTATTATGTGCGTACACAGTACGAGAAAGAAAGTATCTGGAAACTGGTGAACGAAACCGATGTAATTGAGTTGGCAAGCATAAATGGAAAGTTTTTTGTGAGTACATTATTGCGTACGTATAACCATCATGTGGTGGACCTTAAAACCGGCGAGGTGCAGTTTATTGTGGAGGAAACCTTTCAACTGTATTTCAACAGGTTTGATACAGAAAAAGTTGGCGCCACTATTAATGCAGGCAAGTTTCAGAACGGCACTAATTTATATACCGCCAATTACAACTACGAACCGGGTTTTTGGGGCGCTTATAAACCTTTGCAGGAACACCCTATACCCGACCCCATACGCAAAGACCTGGAACACGCCAAAAGCCTGGAAACCCAGTTTGAAGAATCGGGCAAATAAGGTTGAAGCTGTGGCATAGTAATGATGCTAATCATAACACCGCCGAAAAACCTTAATATTACTTTAGCTAAAATTGCGGGCAAAACAGGCCCCTGACTAAAGTATGGAGAAAGAAGTTTACTACAGCGATTACCTACAGCTTGATAAGATACTGAACGCACAACAACCCGAAAGCGATAAACCGGGACGCACACCTGCGCATGATGAGATGTTGTTTATTATTATCCATCAAACGTACGAGCTTTGGTTTAAGCAAGTGCTATACGAAGTAGGTTCGGTGCTGGATATAATGAGCCAGCCTTCGATACAGGATAACTCGCCTGACCTGTTTCATGTAAACCACCGGTTAAAACGGGTAACCACTATTTTGCAGGTGCTTATTGACCAGGTGAGCATACTGGAAACCATGACCGCCCTTGACTTTCTGGATTTCAGGAATATGCTGCGCCCGGCATCGGGTTTTCAAAGCATACAATTTAAACTGCTGGAAGCGCACCTGGGGCTTAAGATGGAGCAAAGGCATGGGCGCAATTATTATGTAAGCCAGCTAAAGCCCGAAGATGCCTCTGTAATTGCCAATGCCGAGCACAAAAGCTCGCTGATTGAATTAATAAACGGGTGGCTGGAGCGAATGCCTTTTTTTGACAAGAAAGAGTTTTGGGACGGATGGCAACAAGAAAACGGGCCCAGCACCTTTTGGGAAAAATACACCCGTGTTTATGAAAGCAGTCTTGGCGAACAGGAACGCTTTAACCTGAAACGCTTTGAAGAGGTAGTAACAGGCAGTGAAAAGAAACCTGAATGGAATTTAAGCCCTAAAGCACGCAGGGCTGCGTTGTTTATTTTGCTTTACCGCGATTATCCGTTATTGCAACTGCCATTTCAATTAATAAATAACCTGCTTGAAATTGACGAGTGCCTGGCCACGTGGCGCTACCGGCACATGAATATGGTACACCGCATGATAGGCACCCGTACCGGCACCGGTGGCAGCACCGGTAAAGATTACCTTAAAGGCGCACTGGACAAACATTATATATTTGGCGAGTTTGCCGAGCTGACCACTTTTATGATTGAAAGGAATAAATTACCTGCGCTCCCGGCTGCGTTAAAAGCAAGGCTGGGTTTTGAAATTTAAACTTATGGCCCAACCCGATAAAAAAACCAACCGCTCGTTTTGGATAGTTTTTATAGTGCT
>DASZPC010000069.1:0-7645 GCA_035550455.1 Chitinophagales bacterium
ATAAAGCGGGTGGCCGTTTGCGGCGGGGCGGGTAGGTTTTTGTTAAATAATGCCATTGCCGCCGGGGCCGATGCTTTTATAACCGCCGATTTTAAATACCACGACTTTTTTGATGCCGAGGGTAAAATAGTGGTAGCCGATGTGGGACACTTTGAAAGCGAACAGTTTACCAAAGATTTGCTTTTAAAGCTTATTTTGAAAAAATTCCCTACATTTGCCGCCCTGTTATCGGAAATAAACACAAACCCAATCAAATATTTATAACACTTATGGCAGCAACCAAAGAACTTTCGGTAGATGAAAGGTTAAAGCAACTATGGGATTTACAGCAAATTGATTCGAAGATTGACAAGATTCAAATCCTGAAGGGCGAGCTTCCTATGGAGGTAAAAGAACTGGAAGACGAAATTGAAGGCCTTAACACCCGCCTTAAAAACGCGCAGGACGAAGTAGCTGAAACCGAAGAGGAAATAAAGAACCGCAAGAACGCCAAAGCAATGGCTAAGGAATTGATTAGCCGTTACGAAAAGCAGCAAAACAACGTTAAGAATAACCGCGAATACGATGCCCTTTCGAAAGAAATTGAATTGCAGAAACTGGAAATACAGTTGTGCGATAAAAAAATTGCCGATGCCACTACCAAAATAGAAGGCAAGCAACTGGTGCTTGAAGAAACGGAGAAGACAATTAAAGAGCGCGAAAAGAACCTGAAGAACAAGAAGAAGGAACTCGAAAAAATTATTGAGGAAACCGAGAAAGAAGAGAAAGAACTGCAAAAGGACAGCGATAAGCAGGCCAAAAAAGTAGAAGAAAGGCTTTTAAAGGCTTATCACCGCATACGTGGCGCTTACAAAAACGGCCTTGCCGTAGTAGCCGTACTGCGCGATGCCTGTGGCGGTTGCTATGCAAAAATACCCCCACAACGCCAGGCCGAAATACGCCAGCGCAAGCGCATTATTACCTGCGAACACTGCGGGCGCATACTGGTAGCCTGGGAAAGCGAAGAATCGAAAAACTAAACAGCATAAACCCTCCCTTAACACCGGAGGGTTTTTTATTTTCGGTGGTGCCTGTTAAACAAAAACTTATTGCCCCCCTGCTGGTGCTGCTTGGCTTTTATGCCCATGCACAACAGTTCGATTTTAACCCCGCCTGCCGCCAGGCCTATAATACCATGTTGGCTTTAAAAATAAACCAGGGGCGGGCCATGCTTAAACTGGAGGAGCAGCATAACCCCAATAACTTTATTGCTGTTTACCTGGAAAACTATGCCGATTTCCTGTTGGTTTATACCACAGAATCGCGCCGGTTATATGATAGTTTGAAAAAAAATGAAGACCTCAGGCTGGCGCTGATTGCTTCGGGCGATGCTACCTCGCCGTACTACCTGTTTACACAGGCCGAAATAAACCTGCAATGGGCCGCGCTCAACCTCCAGTTTGGCGAGTATATGAATGCTGTTTTTGGCATCCGCCGCGCCTTTAAAATGCTGGAACAAAACCGGAAAAAATTCCCCGGTTTCAGGGCCAACGAAAAATCGTTGGGCGTACTTTATGCCCTGCTGGGCAGTGTACCCGATAAATACAAATGGGGCGTTACGCTGTTGGGTATGGAGGGCAATGTACCGCAGGGCATGGGCTATTTATCGGGCCTGATGGAATATTCCAACCACAACGATTTTATTTACCGCAATGAAACAATAGTGTATGATGCCTTCTTGTTACAGCACCTGGAGGATAGCACTGAACAGGCATGGCAACTATTGCAAAACAGCGGCCTGCTGCAAACCAATAACCTGCTGGGTTGCTTTATTGGCGCGCACGTGGGTATTTATGGCCACCATACCGATGAGGCCCTGCTACTTTTGCAAAACCGCCCCCAGCCCGATACCACTACCGCTTTTCCGTTTTTAGATTATTTGCAGGGCTTGGGTAAACTTAACCGGCAGGATGCCGATGCTGCCTCTTATTTTAAAAAGTTTTTGGCGGAATATAAAGGCGAAAACCATGTTAAAGCGGCTTATCAAAAAATAGCCTGGTGTTACCTGTTGCAGGCTGATACGGCCAACTACTTCCATTTTATTGAAAAAGCAGTGTATATGGGCAATGCCACGCTCGATGCCGATAAGCAGGCCCGCAAAGAAGCAGAAGCGCACCGGACGCCGAATGTGGATTTGCTGCGCGCGCGTTTGCTTTGCGATGGGGGCTATTACAACCGGGCCGCCGGGTTAATGAACCGCCTAACTGAAAACAACTTTACTAACCCCGACGATAAAACCGAGTACCTGTACCGCCTTGGCCGCATTTATGCCGATTGGGGCAAAACCGATTCAGCCCTGGTGTATTACCAACTGGCTTTTGAAAAAGGGCGCAACATTACCCGCTATTTTGCTGCCAATGCTGCTTATGAATCGGGCAGGATATACGAGCAGAGGAACGATAAGCAAAAGGCTATTGATTACTACAACCTTTGCCTTTCGCTGCCCGACCATGAATACAAAGACGGCCTCGACCAAAAAGCAAAGGCGGGTTTAAACAGGTTGAAATGAAAGTTTAAATTGATAATGGCACGCTGATTACCATGATTTTTTATGATGAGGAATGATTTAAAAGGCTTGTTTTTTGGGTATTTATTCCGCGATTTTCTGTGCTATCCTCGGTGAAAAAATTAAACCCATTATATTTTACATTTGAATGGAGATATGCAAGTAGAAAAAAACAAATCACTAAAACCATACAATACCTTTGGCATTGAGGCCACCGCTAAGCTATATATCGAAATTCATAGTAACGATGATTTCAGCGAAATACTGGGCGATGCAAAGCTGAAAGGAGAGGAGAAACTGATACTGGGCGGCGGAAGCAATATACTTTTTACACAAAACTTTAACGGCCTTGTTATCCGCAATTGCCTGCCCGGTATATGGGTGGTAAGTGAAACCGCTACCGAAGTAATAGTAAAAGCTGCCGCAGGCGTGGTTTGGCACCAACTGGTGCTGTGGTGTATTGAACGCAATTATGCGGGTATAGAAAACCTTTCGCTGATACCCGGCTGTGTGGGCGCAGCGCCCATGCAAAATATTGGCGCTTACGGGGTAGAGCTGAAAGATGTGTTCCACCAACTGGAAGCACTGGATATACACACCGGCGAAATGCAAAAGTTTAATTTAAACGACTGCAAATTCGGCTACCGCGAAAGCGTGTTTAAAAGTAAATACAAAAACCAGTTTTTAATCAGCGCGGTTAGTTTGAAACTGACAAAAATAGATGCACCCCATGTCTTGTACCGGTTTAAAACCGACTACGGCGACATTAAAGCCACGCTGGCCGATATGCAGGCTTTTGACCTGAGCATTAAAGCCGTTAGCGATGCGGTAATTAAAATACGCTCCACC
This sequence comes from Chitinophagales bacterium, assembly GCA_035550455.1. GTDB lineage: Bacteria > Bacteroidota > Bacteroidia > Chitinophagales > LD1 > Bog-950. Next base: position 3,395 of record DASZPC010000069.1, read on the forward strand.
AAACTGCCCGACCCTAGAGTGCTGGGCAATGCAGGCAGCTTTTTTAAAAACCCGGTAATAGACAATACGCATTTTGAGGAGTTGAAAAATAAATACCCTTTAATGCCTAACTACCCACAGCCCGATGGCAGTATAAAAGTACCCGCCGGTTGGCTGATTGAGCAATGTGGCTGGAAGGGCAAAATAGTGGGCCACACCGGATCGCATAAAACACAGGCGCTGGTATTAGTTAATTACGGCGGCGCTACCGGCCACGAGGTTTGGCAACTGGCCCTCGATATTCAACAATCGGTAAAGCAGAAATTTGGTATTGATATTAACCCCGAGGTGAATGTGGTGTAGGGTTGGTGAATAGGGAATAGGCAATAGTAAATAGAGAGTTAAAGTCAGTATAACACCAAACAGAACCCTGCATTCTTGCAGTAGTTGGTATGAGTTGTTTAGCACTACTAATAGGGAACTGTTGTTAAGGTCTTATTCTGATAAATGCGCTATCTACGTTTTTAGCATAAGGAGACTTTTTTAACCCCCCACAGGGTCTGTAGGCAGGCATAGGGGTTGAGCGACCCTGTGGAGATTTCCTGCCAACTGGCACGGGAGCCCATTTGTGCCAATCACTTCATAGCCACCAAGGCAGTAAACCATAGTAAAAAATCAAAACATTTCCCCTTTGCAAGGATTTATTTCCCCCATATAGCCTGCACCTCGGCTGAAAGGATAGGATATAATTTTTTGGGTTCTTTAAACCTTTGGCCGGGTTTCAGCCAGTCGCGCTTGCCAAGGCGCACAAAAATTAAATGCTGTTCAGGCATTACGCCTACATACTGCCCCTTTAACCCATCTGCCGAGAAATTCTTATTGGCATTGCCGCCGCGTATCCACCAAAAGTAGCCGTAGTTATTTGTTGGCTTACCCTGTTCGGTAGGCAGGCGGTGCGGTGTAAGCGAGGCATCTACATAAGCGCTGTCAACCAACTGGTAGCCGCGCCAGTTGCCTTTGTGTTCATATAAAATGCCTATACGGGCTATATCGCGCGCATCGGTATGAAAACAACAGTACGATTTCTCTACCCCGGCACTATCGGGCTTGTCAACAATCCATTGGGCATCGTGGTCGGCGCCTATAGGTTTCCAAAGCTTTTGGCTGGCGTAATCGCTCATGTTCATGCCTACGGCATTTTGCAGCGCCAGTGTTAATATTTCGGGGTCGCAGTTTTTATACCTGAAAAAAGTACCAGCCGGGCGTTCGGCATAAAACGAGTCAATAAGTCCCCGCATATTGTCTCCATAGTAAATTTGCGAGGTGGGGCCTGCCGGGTTTAAGTACGAATCGCGGAAGTTTACCCCCGAACTCATACACAGTAAATTTTTGAAAGTTATTTTATCCAGTCCTTTTTTGCGGTAGGGCGGGTAATAATCGCAAACCGGTTCGTCCAGGCTTTTAATTTTCCCATCTTTTAAAGCAATTCCGGTAAGTATGCTCACAATGCTTTTGGTGGCTGAAAAGGGGTTAGTAAGGCTGCTATCGCTATAACCCCGTGCATACCATTCGTATAAAATGCTGTCGTTCCGCATTACTAAAAAAGCCACTGTATGCGTTCTTTTCAGCAGGTGCATCAGCGAGTCAGGCGCATGAAAATCCATATACCCGGGCGATGTAATTAATGGTTGGGGTTTACCTGCTTTTACAATGCGCACCGGCATTATTTTATTATCCTGTATGCCCGGGTCGTTATATAAAAAAGCCCTGGTAACATAAATTTTACACGAGGCCAGTAACAGTATAGGAAAAACTAAAAAGAGCACTTTTTTCATTCGCAGCAGGTTTTCATTTTACCAATGCGCGAAAGTAGGGAACACCGCATAAAAATTTCGCTAAATTTTGTTTACCGGCACTGGGCAGAATAGCGAACCCAAAAACCTGGAGGCAATGAGGGCTATATACTTGGTAAACCAGTAGATGTTTTTACCTCATAAAGGCCATTTATTTGTAGCCAGTGCAACCAGCGAAGATGATAAAAAGCTAAATCATTTTTAAGGTTTTTAAAATCACCGGTATAGTTTTTCGATGTTTTATTAAATAAAGATGGAAAACATTGCCTGTATTTAATTAAACATATATATTGCCGCACAAAACAGAAATATATATGAAAAACTATCTTGCACTTAAATTAGGCCTGTTTTTGGCCTTCTCAGTTTTTATTACAACTGTATTTGCCGGTGGAAATCCTGTTTTAGTTCCCCAAACTTTTTCACCTGTCTTAAGCGACTCTACAATGACAGCCGACACAAGTCATTGGCATTACTCAATCAAGGAAAATAAAATGACTTCCGATACTACTTTCATTGCCACGAACCGTAGCTTAGAAAAAGTACCGATGTCTTTTCCATACGAAGAAGGGACTTTTGTTTTTCTTAAAGTTCGATACATGGAAAAGTATAACAATGTATATTTAACAATTAACCAGGGGCAGTTTAATACTGGCGTTGATGGCCTCGATGTAAGGGTAAGGTTTGATAATGACCCTCCGTTAACATGGCATTGTACAGAGCCAACTGATGGAAGTACTACCACTATCTTCTTTTCAAGGGATGAGGATTTTATAAAAAAACTATTAGCCTCAAAGCGGTTTATTGTAGAGGTGGTATTTTATGACCAGGGGGTACATCAAATTGAATTTGATACACATGGTCTTGTTTGGGACCACCTGCCGCCACCGCCACCAGTTAAAGAAGAAAAAAGGAAAAGGAAGTAAAATTTGTTTTGGCCATATGAAGGTGTTGCTGCCATAAAGCCAATTGGAGAAAATGTCATGTCACGCGTCGCAGACGCGCGACAATAGGGGATATGGTTATTCACGAAGTATTCCCAGATGATATATTTCCTTGTTAAGAGTATCTTTAGTATCTGTAAAATAAAGCCATCTACCTTCTCGAAGTGGGTAAAAATATTTTTCTGTTTTTACAGTATCTTGTAAAGTAAACAGGTCCTTATAAAAATCAATCTTCTTGAATGTGTCAGGCGATTCAATATAGTTACCTTCTGCAAATTTGATAGTATCATATTTATAAATAGTTACCCCATTTTGCCTAAACAATTTTGCAAATAAATATTTGCAGATAATGAATCATCAACAGGTAGAATGAACGAGGTGCGACAATTTCGTAAATTGAAATATATTTTAGCATAATCAAAATATATCTGTGTTTCGCATTTACATTGTGCCTTAGCCAAGGCGCTGACAAATATTAAAAAATATAAGATTGTGCTCTTCATAATCATTTATTTAGAAGGTTACATCTACACCCACGTTTCTTCCACCTGCTCCGACAGTTCTACAGGGTCGCACTACGCACCACCCAGCCAGCAGACCCTGTCGGGGGGGTAAAGCCAATTGGAGAAAATGTCATGTCACGCGTCGCAGACGCGCGACAATAGGTAAGCAAAAAAGAAATAATATTTGTTTTGGCCATATGAGGGTGTTGCTGCCATAAAGCATTGTATGCTTATAAGGAAAATTATGCAGGCTTCCGAATATTATTTCAACCGCAACAATAATTTGCTGATTAAAGCATAGTGGTTCCAGGGTATAAAATGGTCGCCGGTGGGGAGGATGGTATCGCTAACCTGTGCCTTTGTAAATGCACTGTCCATATAATAAGCGTTTTGCACGCTTACAAGGCCATCATTTACGGCGTGCACAATACACACTTTACAGGTAACCTCGTTTAGTTTTTCTTTTAAATGCAATACATCGGTTTTAAAATAGTATAGCTCATCATTGCTCGGGCGCATAGCGCCCGGAAGTAACCAGCTAAGCGGAGGGCTTAAAAACCAGTGCCGCCATTTTTCAACCGGTTCGGCAGCGGGATCAACCGCACCTGCCAGTACCACAATGCCGGTAACAATAGCGGGGTTATTGGCAGCCAGTACCGGCACTACCGAGCCGCCTAATGAGTGTCCTACCAGGAATAAATGGTTCCCGTTGCGCACGCTATCGAGGAACGAGGAAATGATATCGCATTCATCGTACAAATTCATGGCATGGCCGTAATCACTGTAACCAAAGCCCGGCCTGTCAATGGCAATTAGCCTGTAATGCAGGCGCAAAAGGCTATCCTGCATATATTCCTCAAATGCATCCCACGAACCGGGGCTGCCGTGTACAAACACGATGGTAGGCATGGTATCGGCCCCTACTGAAACATAATGAAGTTGATGGCCTTTTATATGCAGGGTGTTGGTGGAAAG
>DASZPC010000070.1:0-6014 GCA_035550455.1 Chitinophagales bacterium
TATCTTTTTCAATACCTGTAAAAACTTAGCGCCGGTAGCGCCGTCAACAGCGCGGTGGTCGCAGCTTAAAGTCAGCTTCAGTTTATCCGATGCTTTAATTTGCCCGTCAACAATGGCAGGTTCGCTGCGTATAGCGCCTATGGCCAGTATGCAGGCATCGGGCGGGTTAATAATGGCGGTAAATTCTTCAATGCCAAACATACCCAGGTTCGATACCGAAAATGTATTGCCCTGCATTTCCTGCGGCTGTAGCTTTTTGCTAACGGCTTTTTCGGCCAGCGCCTTGGCCTCGGCCCCTATTTGCTGAAGCGTTTTGCCATCGGCAAATTTTATAACCGGTACCAGCAGGCCTTCGTCCACCGCCACCGCCATGCCTATATGGATGTGTTCGTTATACCTGATAGTATCGCCCAGCCACGAGCAGTTAACCGCCGGGTACTGGCGCAAAGCCAACGCCACTGCTTTAATTACCATATCGTTAAACGATATTTTGGCAGGCAGCACTTCGTTTAATTGTTTGCGCAGCGCCACCGCATTATCCATGGTTACTTCCATGGTTAAATAAAAATGCGGGGCGGTGTATTTGCTTTCGCTCAGGCGCTTGGCAATGGTTTTGCGCATCTGGCTTACGCGCACTTCTTTAAAACTTTCTTTGCCCACAAAGGCAGGCGCGGCGCTAATACCTGTTTGCGCGCCTTCCAAATCGCGCTTTACAATACGGCCTTCCTCGCCGGTGCCTTTTACACGGGCCAGGTCAATACCTTTTTCTTTCGCAATCATCCGCGCCAGTGGCGATGCCTTAATGCGCCCATCGGCTTCCTGTTCCCCCGGTTCGGTTACAGGCTCAGGTTTCACCTCAACCGCTGGCTTTTCTTCTTTGGGTTCAGCTTCGGCAACGGGTTTTTCTTCTTTGGGTTGTTCTGCTGTGTTTGCCGGGGCCTGTTTCAGCAATGCCGAGAAATCTTCCCCTTCTTTACCTACTATGGCAATCAGGTCGCCAATTTTAAGCGTATCGCCTTTTTTAGCTGCTACATACAATACAGTTCCGTTATAGTACGATTCAAGGGGCAATGTGGCCTTATCGGTTTCAATTTCGGCAATGGTATCGCCGCTCTTTATTTTATCGCCCACCTTAATAGGCAGTTCGGCAATAAAACCTTCTTCCATGGTATCGGTCATTCTGCCCAGTTGTATCGCATCGGCCATAGGGGTATTATTTGTATTGTGGCCCAAATTTATTTAAAAATTACGGAGCCGGTATAACTGGCTTATTACAACACTTTTACCGGTATTGCCACCGGGCGGTTTTTTATTAACTTTGAAAGGATGCGACTTGTGGATAGGGCTACTCTTGTACTACTCATATTGCTAACGGTTACTTCGTGCAAAAAGCCGAAAAACACCGTAACCACTCCTAAAGATATGGCCATACCCACCATTACGTACCCCTTTGTAAGTTTTGCTTCGGCGCGGCGTTTTTATCCCTTCGGCGACCCTAACTTTGGCATAAACGGCAACACCGCCTACCAGGTGCAACTTACCGATACCGGCCAGTATTTTGTTACTGCCTGTTCGGGCATTGTTACCTCGGTAAGCGGGCAAACCGTATCGCTTATTTATAAAACCAATTCTGTTTATTCCTTTGAATACACCGGTGTGCGCAGCCCGCTGGTGCATGTAAGCGATAGCCTGCCACCCGGCGCGCTGCTGGGCAAGGTTAGCGCCGATGGCATCATTGGTTTTGCGCTGGTGAAAGATAACCACACCGCACTTTGCCCTGCTACCTATGCCAATGCAGGTTTTAATACCGCCATACAACTGGCTATTGATAAAAACAACCAATATAACCCCGCCGATTCGGTATTGGGGCCATGCGAAATGGACGAAGTGGAAAAATAATTACACCAGGGGCAATATACCCGAATCAACATTATACCGGTCCATATCAACGGCCAGCGGCCTGCCCCTAAAGTCGTTAATACCCTGCACAGTGCCTTTGGATGAATACTGCCACAGGGCCCATTCCTGCCAGCCGCCAAAAAGGTTGGGCGGCGTGTTATTGGGTTGGGCAGGGTTATCGGCGCCATACGCCGCCACCCATAGTTTATAGTCTTTATAGGCCTGTGGGTTGCCCAGTATATATTTCCAGTAATTATTGGCGGTATAAATAATCGGTTTTACACCCAGCGATTTTTCAATTTGTTTCAGCCACACGCCAATTTCATCCAGCGTGTGGTTTATTTTATCGGGCGTTACATTCTGTTCAAAATCAAGCATGGGCGGCAAATCGCCGGGCTTTAGCTCATGCACCACATTAATAAAATTAAATGCCTGGTTAATGGCTGGCGTTTGTATGCTGAAAAAATGATAAGCCCCATTGGGTATGCCTGCCGCTGTAGCACCTTCGCGGTTTTTTGCAAAAGTATTGTCCTGTATGGTGGTGCCTTGCGTGGCTTTCAGGTAAGCAAAGCGGATATTCTGCGGGTCGGCAGCTACCTGCTGCCAGTTAATACCCGGCTGGGCGTACGAAACATCAATGCCTAAAAATGGGGCTATGGTCATGGTGGGTGGGGGTTATTGGGTTTTATAAACTGTTGTATTATTTAAACAGGGAAAAATTCTCGGGTAGGGTAAACTTCCAGTCCCAGGTAAAATAGGGTTCGGCTTTTATACCTTTAACCCCCCAGTTTTTGGCTCCGGCATCTAACGATACCCAAATAAAATCTTTGATGGTAAACTCAAGGCCCGAATTAAACAGGTCCGACCAATGGCTGGCAAGGGTGCTATCGTTGCTGTACGTTCCCTGCAACTCCACAAAACCTTTTATCCGGTTGTTGCCCACATATACCCTTGAACTTAGCGAAGCATTTATTACAAAATTTTCATTGCTGTAATTTCTTGCAGTCTGCTGGTTCAACCCTATTAGCCATTGTCCGTATTTAGTAAATGGTTGAGAATAAGTTACCCAAAACATTTCTTTAGAAAAAAACATTTTTTTATCAATAACACTATCGGTATTACCTGCAACAAAAGCCAATGCCACATCTACACGCCGGGAGTTCCAGTGTTTAGCCTTAAAATCCTTATTCAAACTATCTAACCTATCACCCATGTGGGCATCAACCAGTGCAAGCTGCGATGTAAACGCATTTTGCAGGTCGGTATAATGTTTTCCGCCTTTTTCAAAATCCTCATCTGCCCATGGAGTGGCATCGTGAGCGTGTTGGGCCAGGAGTTGTTCCATTACAGTATTTCTCAAGTCATTCCTTTCGCGCAACATTGCATGAACAGCGTTTTTATAATCTTTATCTTTAAGTTGGTCTCCCTCGTTATATACATTCATGTTTAGCCCTACGGCAATCGAGTTTAATTTTTTGGCGGAATCTATATTTGTTCCCACTGAAATACTGGTATTATATAAGGCATACAACTTCTCGTAATTATTAACCGGTTTTTTTGTGAGATACATCATTCCCGGCGAAAAATCAAGCGCAAACGCAGGTGGAATAATGACTTTACCATTAGTATAAAAAGGCGAAAATGCCAGCGCCAAATCGCGCGTATTGGAAGGGCGTATGATATTGGAAGGGTTTGTCCCTAAAGCATTAAACGCAGGCTGGTCCGGGATGGCAAAATTAAGAAGCATGGTATCTGCTGCCTGCCTGAAACTTATTTGGCTGTAAGTTATGCTGGCAACCAGTATAAGCGGTGCCAAAAGGTATAATTTTTTCATGCTTATATTTTTTGAAGAAAGATTACCAGAAGAGAATCCTGAAAATCACCTGTAAGGGTGCCTGAATCAGTATCAGAACCAATGGAAGTGCCGTTCTGAGAAACTGTTGCAACTATAGAATAGGCCATCCCTTTTTGCGCAGGGGGCGAAACAAAATCTGTTGATAAAACAATTTTGCGCCCATCGTTCTGTTCTACAGGGGTTGGCAACAAATAGCAATCGTCCTGAGTATTTTTGTTGTCGCCTGGTTTAGGGCCATCGGCTAAGGCATTTGAATTAGCTTCACGCAGCTTATATGTATAATCTGCAAAAAAGGGGCCTGTAAAATCAAAGCAAACCTTCAGGGGCCCTTTAGTGGGGTCGAATTTTACTGTAGTCATGGGGATTATTTTTTTGCCTACTCTTTAATACCCTTTTCGGCTACCGGGTTTAGCTATTTCATAATACAGCGTAAGTAAATATCCTCCGGGGGTTGCCTTTAATGGCAGGTCTTCACAAAAGCATGGGTTCCGGGCAATTCCCCTTTTAGCAAATTAACAAATCGGTTTTCATATATACCCTCACCGATTCGGTGAAAAATGTTGCCAAATTGTTAAATTTTAGCCAGGCAAGGCGCTTGTGCTTTTAGCCCGTTTTAATAGACAGAAACTGCCGCTATAGCGTTATATTACTTTAACTATGCCTGTTGGCCGGGTATTACAACTTCTCCTATCTTTGAATAATAGCTATGAAGCATTTGTGCGCACTTGGGTTATGGTTGTTAATTGCCGGGCAGGCTTTTGGGCAAAGCAGTTTTGAACAAATTGTGGAGGCTGAAAAAAAAGAGGCGGCACACATTTATAAAAGCGAACGTTCGGGCGCCGAAAACAACGATAATATTATTTACCATCGTATTGAGCTTTTTGCCAACCCGCAGGTAGATTACATTAAGGGCAGAGTTACCACTTACTTTATTGCTACCACCGCCATGCAAAGCATCGGGTTCGACCTCACCGATTCGCTGCATGTTGATAGTGTGTATTATCACGGCGCAATGCTTTCGTTTTCACATGCCGCCAACGTAATTAATATCAATTTACCTGTTACCATTAACACCGGCCAAACCGATAGCATTTGTGTGTATTACGAAGGGGTACCGGGCTATAGCGGCTTTGGCTCGTTTGTGCAAACCTATCATAACGATACGGTGCCCGTTATCTGGACCCTCTCTGAACCCTACGGCGCTAAAGACTGGTGGCCCTGCAAGCAGGATTTAGCCGATAAAATTGATTCGTTTGATATACTGGTTACCACGCCGCAGCAATATAAAGTAGCCAGCAATGGTTTATTGATGGAAGTAACCCACCAGGATACTTTTGCCACCTGGCACTGGAAACACCGCTACCCCATTGCCACCTACCTGGTTTGTTTTGCCGTTACTAATTTCGATACGTTCTATAACTATGTGCCTTTTCACGGCGATACCTTACCGGTTGTCAACTTTGTATGGCCCGAACACCTGAACGATGCACAGAATGGTACCCCACTGGTGGTGCCTGCCATGCAGTTATACGATTCGCTGTTTGGCCGCTATCCTTTTGACAAAGAAAAATACGGTATGACTGAGTTTGGCTGGGGCGGTGGTATGGAACACCAAACCATGACTTTCCTTACCGATTTTGGTTTTGAATTGATTACCCACGAACTGGCCCATCACTGGTTTGGTGATAAGGTTACCTGCGGCTCATGGTCCGAAATATGGCTGAATGAAGGCTTTGCCACGTACCTTACCGCGCTTTGTTACGAAAACATTGCACCGCAGTATTACAAGCTCTACAAATCGCAGAAAATTACCAGTGCCACGCTGGTACCCGATGGCTCGGTGTATTGTTACGATACGTCATCAGTAAATAATATTTTCAACGGTAGCCTCAGCTATTCAAAAGGCGGCATGGTGCTCAATATGCTGCGCTGGGAACTGGGCGATAGCCTTTTCTTTTTATCGCTCCGCAATTACCTGGCCGATACTACCCTGGCATACCGCTTTGCCACCACCCCCGATTTGGAAAGGCATTTTGAAGAAACCAGCGGGCGCGATTTCAGCGGCTTTTTCAGCAAGTGGGTATATGGCAAAGGCTTCCCTTCTTATCAAATCACATGGAGCCAGGATTTTAGCAACCATGTTACACTTACTATTCACCAAACACAAAGCGACCCTTCTGCTTCCTTTTTTGATTTGCCCCTACCCTTACAGTTTAAAAACGATTACCGCGATACTACCATCACTTTTAATAACACCTAC
>DASZPC010000071.1:0-1624 GCA_035550455.1 Chitinophagales bacterium
TCCGCTTTTTATTTCGTCTATAGTAGTGCCCAAACCCGCCCGTTCGTATTTGCCATAAGTGGGGCGCTCGCCGTTATTCAACTGCAGGTTATCAAGGTACGCTTTCGGCGTAAAAGCATTTTGATATAAATTGAAATAAACAAAGTACAGCGTATCGGGCGAGTTATTGGTATAGGCCAAATGCTCCTGCCCGGTTATTACATCGGTTGTTTCATCAATATTCGCCTTTATGGTATAGTGTATATCCTGCTGCCAGTAACCTTCAAAAGGCTTTTTGTTTTTCCAGTAATAGGGGTTGCTGGCCGTTTGAAAATTGTCTGCCGGGCCCATATCATTATATGCCTGGCTATAGCCCAAAAAGGGCAATAAAAACACCCCTATCAAAAAAATATTCCGTTTAAACATGTACAGGTAAAGTATAATTACTCCGCTTTTTTAAATTTGGCAGGCTCAAAATAAATATCTTTTGGCTAACCAACATGCCCACCGGCTCTTATATCAAATAGCCCTTACCATGCTGCCTAATATTGGCAGCGTATTGGCTAAAAACCTGCTGGCATATTGCGGCAGCCCCGAGGCCGTTTTTAAAATGCCTAAACAAAAGCTTTTAAAAATACCCGCCATTGGCGAAGAACGCGCCGAAGCCATTGTTTCAGCCGATGTGTTAAAAGCCGCTGAACAGGAACTGAAATTCATTGACGAATACGCCATTCAAACTTTCTTTTTTACCGACGATAACTACCCCACCCGCCTTAAAGCCTGTAACGATAGCCCCATGCTGTTATACTACAAAGGCGGGGCCAACCTGAACGCGCCTAAAACCATAGGTATTGTGGGCACTCGCCGCGCCACCGATTACGGAAAAGAATTTACCAAAAAACTGGTGGCAGATTTGGCCGGGCACGATGTTTTGATAATCAGCGGCCTGGCCTATGGCATTGATGTGGCGGCACACAGCGCCGCCCTCGATAACAACCTTAATACCGTAGGCGTTTTGGCCCACGGGCTTAACACCATTTACCCCCAGCAGCACAAAGGCATCGCAAAAAAAATGGTGCAGCAGGGTGGGCTTTTAACCGAATACACCTCGGCCGATGAAATGAGCCCGCACAACTTCCCGCAACGCAACCGCATTGTGGCCGGCCTTTGCGATGCGCTTATTGTAGTCGAGTCCGGCGAAAAAGGCGGGGCTATTATTACTGCCAACATTGCCAACTCCTATAACCGCGAGGTTTTTGCCGCGCCCGGCCGCGCTACCGATAAAATGAGCAAGGGCTGCAATTTTTTAATCAAAACCTACAAAGCCACCATTGCCGAAAGCGCCGCCGATATGCTTGATGCGCTGGGCTGGCAGGGCGAGCAATCAAAAAATACCGGTAAAAAAGCGCAGCGCCAGTTAGCCATCAACCTTACTGCTGAAGAACAAGGCATTTACAACCTGCTGAACGAAAAAGGCGAAGTGGAAATAGATAAACTCGCCGAAGGGGCCAATCTTTCAGCAAGTTCGCTGGCCGCTACCCTGCTCGAAATGGAAATGAACAACTTAATAGTTTCATTGCCCGGCAAAAGATATAAGCTGGTGTAGCAAACTCCTTTAAGCGGCTTCTAAATACCCTCTATTTTG
>DASZPC010000072.1:0-6984 GCA_035550455.1 Chitinophagales bacterium
CGATGAGCGAAATTTTGAAAGCTGCGGGTTACGATGTAACCAAGGTGAATATTTACAACGACCGGGGCATTGCCATCTGTAAAAGTATGGTAGCCTATAAGCGCTATGGCAATGGCGCCACCCCGCAAACCACCGGTATTAAGGGCGACCATTTTGTGGGCGATTGGTATGTGAAGTTTAATGAGGCGGTGGGTGAAGAACTAAAGGCTATTCCTAATGCACCGGCTGATAAGGACGAAGCGCAAAAACTGACTTCCATTTTTAAAGAGGCGCAGGAAATGCTGCTGAAATGGGAGGCCGGCGACCCTGAAACCATAGCCCTTTGGAAACTGATGAACGACTGGGTATATGAGGGTTTTGATGAAACTTTTAAGGTGCTGGGCGTGGATTTTCAGAAAGATTATTTTGAGAGCCAGACTTACAAACTGGGCAAGAGCATAGTGGATGAGGGCTTGCAAAAAAATGTTTTTTATAAGCGCAAAGATGGCGCCGTGGCGGTGGATTTAACCGCAGAGGGGCTTGATGAAAAGGTGCTGCTGCGTGCCGATGGTACCTCGATATACATTACCCAGGATTTAGCCACTGCTGAACTGCGGTATGATGAGTTTAAGATGGATAAGATGATTTATGTGGTAGCCAATGAGCAGGACTACCACTTTAAGGTATTGAAACTTGCCTTGCAAAAACTTGGCAAGGCCTGGGCAGATGGTATTTACCACTTGTCGTATGCCCTGGTGGAATCGCCAACGGGCAGGTTTAAATCGAGGGAAGGAAAAACTGCCGATGCCGATGATTTGATTAGTGAAGTATTGCGTATAGCGGAAGAAAAGACGAGGGAGTTGGGCAAAATTGACGGCTTTACAGAAGAGCAGGCGCTGGAATTATACAAGACCATAGGACTGGGGGCTTTGAAATATTTTATACTGCGGGTAAACCCCTACAAGAAGATAATTTTTAACCCGGAGGAGAGTATTGATTTTCATGGCCATACGGGGCCGTTTATACAATATACACATGCCCGCATAAGTGCGGTATCGCGAAAGGCGGGCGAAACGATGGGGAAGATGAATGAAACAATGGCTTTGGCTAATGTGGAGCGGGAATTGATTATACAGCTAAGCGAATATGAAAATGTGGTGAAATCGGCCGCTGAAAAATACGACCCATCGGAAGTGGCCAATTATGTTTACAACCTTGCTAAAACTTATAATAGTTTTTACCACGAGCTACCTATACTAACTGCGGCTACAGAAGATGAAAGAAATTTCAGGCTACAACTTTCAAAACAAACAGGAGTTGTAATAAGCAAGGCCATGAATTTGTTAGGCATAGCAGTGCCCGAAAAAATGTAAGGAAAGATAACCAACCATGAAAGCAAAAACCGTTTTAAAGCTATTGATAGCGGCATTGGCTGCTGTGTTACAATGCGGCACATTACATGCGCAACTTGCCGCGGACCTTAAGCAACATATTTCGGTACTGGCCTCGGATAGCCTGCATGGGCGGATGACCGGCACAGCCGATGAAATAAAAGCGGCAGACTATATTATTTCGCAATTTGTAAAAGAGGGCATACCAAATGCCGGGGGTAATTTTGAAGCAGCAAAGTATTTACAGGCTTTTGAATATACCCCCAATATTGATTCGGTAAAAAAGCATATACATGGCAATAATGTGGTGGCTTATATGGATAACCATGCTGCCAATACCGTTATTATAGGCGCGCATTACGACCACCTGGGCTGGGGCGATACGGCGTATTCGCTTTACCGCGGCCCGGCGGCCATACACCACGGCGCCGATGATAATGCCAGTGGGGTAGCTACTGTAATTGAACTGGCGCGCTGGCTGAAAATAGAAGGTCCTAAAAGCAATAACTACCTGTTTATAGCTTTTAGCGGCGAGGAGGAAGGGTTGTATGGTTCTAAATGGTACACCCAGCACCCTACCATTGAATTGAAGAATGCCGATTATATGCTCAACTTTGATATGGTAGGCAGGTTGGATTCCAACACCCATACCCTGATTGTAAACGGCGTGGGCACATCGCCAGCCTGGAAAGAAGTGATAAGCAAAATACCCACCCAACTGCATATTAAAACAACGGAGTCGGGTATTGGGCCCTCAGACCAAACTTCCTTTTACTTAAAAGATATACCGGTGCTTTTTTTCTTTACCGGCCAACATGCCGATTACCACAAGCCCAGCGATGTGGAAAGCAAAATTAATTACGCAGGCATGGTGCAGGTAGTGGATTATACCGAGGCGCTGATAAAGGATATGGACAGCAAAGGCAAATTGGCTTTTACCAAAACGAAGGACGAGAACAACGAAAACGCCCCCAAATTTAAAGTAACCATGGGGGTAATACCAGATTATACTTTTGAGGGCAAGGGCATGAGGATTGACGGCGTAAGCGATGGCAAACCGGCCTCGAAGGCGGGCATACAGGCGGGCGATGTGGTGGTGCAGTTAGGGGCAGTGAAAGTTACCGACCTGATGAGCTATATGAAGGGGTTGGGCCAGTTTAACAAAGGCGATATAACCACTGTGAAGGTTAAACGTGGCAACAAAACACTTAAAAAGAAAATACAGTTTTAAGCGGTGGGATTAATTTTAAATATTGAAACCGCTTCGACCGTTTGCTCGGTGGCGTTGGCTAAAAACGGACGGGTGGTGGATATGCGCGAAGACCGCCAGGTAAATTCGCATGCCAAGGTAGTAACTGTATTAACAGATGATTTAATAAAGGCCAGTAACCTGGATTATGCTGCTTTAGATGCTATTGCCGTAAGCGAAGGGCCAGGCTCATATACCGGTTTGCGCATAGGTGCATCGGTGGCTAAGGGGCTGGGTTATGCATTAAATAAGCCCGTTATTACAGTGCCTACGTTGCAGGCGCTGGCCTGGGGTATAAGGCAGAAAGCCGGGAGTGCGGCGCATTATTTTATGCCTGTGCTTGATGCCCGCAGGATGGATGTTTATACGGCGGTATATGATGCGGAACTTGTTGAACAATTGCCTGTTTGCTGTGTTACTGTAAACGAAAACCTGAAACAAGAATTAGCAAGGTTTGATAAACTATTTATAGGTGGCCAGGGCATGGCAAAATGCCGCGATTTTTTTGGGAACAGTTTTAATTATGTGGAGGAAATGGAGTGCCACGCCCAATGGATGGCGGAAATTGCGGAAAGAAAATTTTTAAACGGGCAGTTTGCCGATTTGGCGTATTTCGAGCCGTTGTACCTGAAGGGGTTCCCGGCGAAACAATAGTAACTTACGATGGCCTTATTTGCGTAAATTTGCGCCCTTATTTTTAGTATATGCGGAAAATAGAACTGGAAGAATTTAAAAAAATAGAACCCGGCAGTTATGTGTTGATTGATACCCGCCTGCCCGATGAGTTTATGGAAGGGTTTATTGAGGAGTCGTTATCGGTTCCTTTTGGGGATGATTTTATGGATACGCTGAATGATTTAATTGCCGAAAACCAGGCCGTTGTTTTTTTAACCGGGGGTGATAATGCCATGGATGTGTTAAGGGCAGTAAAGGCAGCCGGGAATATTAATACCCTGGGATACCTGGAGGGTGGTTTTGAAGCATGGAGGAATGCCGATGGCGCTTACAATATGCTGATTGGTATTGATGCCGGTGAATTTGCCATGGATTACCAGTTTGATGAGTTTTTTTTGGTAGATGTGCGCAGTGCCGATGAGTTTGCGCAGGAACACGTGGAAGATGCCGAGAATGTTGTGCTGAACGATTTGGAGCAGGCCCTGATGGAACTGGACAATACACAGAGCTATTATGTTTATGGCGCTACCCCCGCCGATGCGGTTACCGCAGGCTCGCTGTTTAAATATTATGGTTTTGAGCGGGTGCGGGCCGTGGTGGCAGATTATGAGCAGATAAAAGCAAGCGGCATACCGTTGTTTGTACAAAAGAAAAAGGAAAAACCGGGCGGTAACCCCTCAAATTCAGACCCGGAGCAAAACTAATTATTGCAATTTCGCACAGTAAATGAATTTCTCTAACCTAAACCGGAAACAGTTTGTATCGAAATTGAGTTCGCAGCAGTTTGACCTGCTGGTAATTGGCGGCGGTATAACCGGTTGCGGTATTGCGCTGGATGCCGCCCTGCGCGGTATGAAGGTGGCTTTGGTTGAAAAGAACGATTTTGCATCAGGCACCAGCTCGCGCTCCACTAAATTGATACATGGCGGGCTGCGGTACCTGAAACAGTTTGAATTTAAACTGGTGCATGATGTAGGCAGCGAAAGGGCTATTGTACACCGAAACGCCCGGCATATTGTTATCCCTGAAAAAATGTTGCTTCCTATAGTTGAAAACGGGTCGTTGGGGGCATTTACCACATCTATAGGCCTTATGGTTTATGATTTGCTGGCGGGTGTAAAAGCAAATGAGCGCCGGGTAATGCTGGACCGGCACGAAACACATAAAGCCGAACCGCTGTTAAGGTTCGACCACCTGTTGGGTGGGGGGCTTTATTTTGAATACCGCACTGATGATTCGCGGCTGGTAATTGAAATTGCCAAGAGCGCATTTGCCAATGGGGCTTTGTTGCTTAACTACGCCGAGCTGAAATCTTTTAATTATGATAACGGGCAGGTAACCGGCGCTATAGTACATGATAAAATAAGCGGTAATGATTTTACCATTAATGCCACGGTAACCGTTAATGCCTGTGGCCCATGGGTTGACCTGTTGCGTAAGGAAGATAACTCGCTGCGCGGCAAGCGCCTGCAATTAACCAAGGGGGTGCATATTGTATTTCCCTATGAAAAACTGCCACTAAAGCAGGCGGCGTATTTTGATGTGGGCGACGGGCGGATGATTTTTGCCATACCCCGCAATAATATTACTTACGTAGGCACTACCGATACCGTTTACAATCAAAACCTTGATAAACCACAGTGCACTGCTGATGATGCACGTTACCTGGTAAACGCAGTGAATAAAATGTTTAGTGGCGTAGCGTTGAAATTGGAAGATATTGTTTCGAGTTGGGCGGGTTTAAGGCCGTTGATTTTTGAGGAAGGGAAATCGGCCTCTGAGCTTTCTCGGAAGGATGAGATTATACAGTCGCCATCGGGTTTAATTTCAATTGCGGGTGGCAAACTTACCGGATACCGGTTGATGGCCGCAAAAATTACAGACCTTGTGAAGAAAAAACTGGGCAAGGATTACGGGGCCTGCCGAACAAAAAATTACCGTCTTAGCGGCGGCGAGTTTGAAACGGAAAAGGAGTTTTTCAATTACCTGGAAGAGATGCTGGAACTGGGCCGGACCGGGGGTATTGAATACGGGGCTATACGTAACTGGTTTTACCGGTATGGCCGCAATACCGTAAGGCTTATTGAGGACTATAAAGAATTAAAAGGCGCAGGCTTAGCCCACCAGGATGCATTGCTGGAAGCAGAACTGAAATACGCTGTTGAGAACGAGATGATATATTACCCGCAGGATTTTTTGGTGCGCCGTACCGGCAGGATATTTTTTGACCGCCAGAAAGCCGAAAAGCAGATTGGCTTTGTAAGCCTTGCACTTGCAAAGCAATTACAACCTGTAAACAACAACGGGAACGACTTTGATATGGATGTAAGGCAGGAGTTTGAGGCTGCTACTTCGTTTGCATAGCGGTTCTTTCCCATGACGCATACCTCCCGGCATACTTCTAGGTTTGGTTGCAGAGAGGAAGGGATTCGAACCCTCGATACGCTTTTAGACGTATACACACTTTCCAGGCGTGCTCCTTCAACCACTCGGACACCTCTCTATTTTTATGAAACCCTTATCTGACAAGGGTTTCAAGGTTTTAACATTTTTCCTTGTTTTTCGATGTTTTCCCTTGTTTTTCTATATTTGTTTAAACCATGTTTAAACCGAAAATACCGGTTCAAACAGGTGAAATGTTTAAACCAAAAACCACTTATGGAAAAAGCACCTAAACTCAAGGTCGTACTTTTCACTTCAAAAACACTAAAGAACGGCGAACACCCTGTAATGTTCAGATTGACTAAAGACCGGAAAGCGAAATATATCGCAACTGGCTATTCGTCTAAAACTACCCATTGGGACGGCAAGAATAATAAACCTAAATCAAAACACCCTAAACAAATTGAATTGGAGACCTACTTAATGGTTCAGGGGGAAAAGATGCAGCGGGGCTTAATGGAGCTGTTTTTGGATAAAAAGACCTATTCGGTTGAGCAGGCAACAAACAAGGTTAAAGGCGCCCGTAATAAGAAAAGCGTTAAAGCCTATTTTGATGAAGTGATACAGGACGAAAAAGCAAAGGGCAGCATTAGAACCTCTAACGCTTATAAACAGACGCGAAACGTGCTATTCACTTTTTACACCAAAGCCGACTTGCAATTTTCTGAAATGGACTATTCCTTACTAACGAAATTTGAAAGCTTCCTGAAACAGCGAAAAGCAAAGGACAATACTCTAATTTTTTACTTCAAGACAATTCGCGCCCTTTACAATAAGGCACAAAAGGAGGGACTTATAAGAAGTAAAGATTCACCCTTTAAGGATTTCAGTATTTCCAAATTTGATAAAACAACGCAACATCGTGCTTTACAGGAAACCGAAATCGAAAAAATTAAAGCGCTAAAACTCGAACACAATACACCGATTTGGCACACAAGGAATCTTTTTCTTTTTAGTTATTACTCAATGGGAATGAATTACACCGATGTTTCTCACCTTACATGGGATAATATTATTTCTACCTCGGTCGAAGGTAAAGAGGTTTTAAGAGTAGTTTACGAAAGGGCAAAGACAGGGCGAAAGTTTAATCTTAAATTAGTGGCCGGTGCGGTTAAAATTTTAAATGAGTACCGTGAACTGCAAACTGATAAATATATTTTTCCGGTTATCCATGAGAGAGCGGACACAGCCTTAAAAATGTATAACAGGGTAATGTAAGCACCCCGTTATCTGGATAGGGTCGGTTTA
>DASZPC010000073.1:0-3638 GCA_035550455.1 Chitinophagales bacterium
AGATAAAGATGATAAGGACGATTTTATGAACCATTTTTTTGAAGCCGGTGGGAAATATGAAGGGCACTGGACTGGCAGTAACACCCCGAAGGATTTTAAAAGCGATTTTGCTACCGGTGTGGAAAACGAAGAATTTTACAGCATATTGAAAAAATGCCTGGGCAAACTGCCCGATAAGTGGGCAGCGGTATTTACCATGAAAAACATGGACGATATGGAAAGCGAAGAAATTTGTAAAGAATTGCAAATTGCCCCGTCTAACTACTGGGTTATTATGCACCGCGCCAAGTTGCAGCTGCGCGAGTGTATGGAAGATAATTGGGTAAAATAGGAGAGGAACAGAAATGGGTTTATTCAACAAAATATGGATTGGGTGTAAACAGGCCACCTTTCTGCACGAAAAAAAGCGGGAGGGCAAATTAGCTTTTCCCGACAGGTTAGGGCTGTTTATTCACCTGCTGTATTGCAGTTTTTGCCGCCTTTTTGTAAGGCAATCCGAAATGCTGGAAAAGCACACCCATACTTTGGGCGAAAACGAAAGCCGCTATCAACTCTCAACTGAAAAGAAGGCCCTGTTGCAAAAACTGGTTGAAAGTGAAACCCGCAGCTAAGCTTGTTTCTTCTTCCCCATTATCCGCTTTCGGTGCTGGGTTCCCCAATCCTTCATAGCTGTTAAAACCTTCTCAAGGCTTTTTCCATAGGTGGTCATTTCATATTCAACGGTTACCGGTTTGGTATCAAACACGGTACGTGTTACCAGTTGGTTATCCTCCAGTTCTTTCAATTCTTTCGATAGCATCCGTGGGGTTATCCTGGGTATATCGCGTTCCAGTTCCTTAAAACGTTTTTTACCAAACATCAACGCGCCCAGTATTGGTAGTTTCCATTTGCCACTCAGCAAATCCAGGGTGTCGCGCACCGGCAAAACAAATTGCGAACACGCCTGGGGTGTATGTTTTTTGCCTGTTTCTGTATTTATAGTTTTCATTATGCTATACTATGGTATACCAGTATACATTTGTATAGTAGTTACTAAAGTATAGTAATAGTATAATAGTTTTGCCGGAAAACAAAATAATATGAATACAATCTTGTGGGTGTTACAGGGGCTTTTGGCAGTAATGTTTAGCATGGCAGGCATTATGAAAGCTACCCAGCCGGTAGAAAAGCTATCTGAAAAAATGCCTTGGGTAAAAGACTACTCCGCTTTTATGGTGCGCTTTGTTGGTGTTGCAGAACTTCTTGGCGGCATTGGCTTAGTTGTACCCTGGTTAACAGGTATAATGCCTGTACTTACCCCGGTAGCGGCGGTGGCCCTGTGCCTTGTAATGGTTTTAGCAGCTATTTACCATGCCCGGCATAACGAGTGGAAAGCTATATCCTTCAACTTTGTGTTGTTTGCCATCGCTGCTTTTATTGCTTATGGCCGTTTCTAATTTGGGTTAACCGTATTGCATACCATTTAACATTCACTTAACTTGCTTTGCAAAAGCAGGTTTGTGCTACACGATTTATTAAAGGTAATACCACCTTCCTTAATTAATTTTTTTTTGGTGGTTGTTTTTTCCCTGCTTATAGGGGTTGAACAACGACGCAGGTATATTAATGCCGAAGCGGAAACACTTTTTGGTACCGACCGCACCTTTACCCTTATTGGCATACTAGGCTATGTTTTATATGTACTTAGCCCGCAAACACTGCTGGCCTTTATGGGTGGGGGGCTGGCTTTGCTGGTGTTACTTTCTATTTATTACTTTCAGCGCATACAGCAGCAACACAAGTTTGGGCTTACTACCCTTATTATAGCCCTGCTTACGTATTGCCTCGGGCCATTAACCTTTACGCAGCCTTCGTGGCTGGTACTCCTTTTAGTGGTTTGCCTGCTTATAATCTCCGAAATTAAGGATGTGCTTTTTCAATTTAGCCGAAAGG
This sequence comes from Chitinophagales bacterium, assembly GCA_035550455.1. Taxonomy (GTDB): domain Bacteria; phylum Bacteroidota; class Bacteroidia; order Chitinophagales; family LD1; genus Bog-950. The sequence continues at coordinate 1,933 of DASZPC010000073.1, forward strand.
TTGAGAACGATGAATTTATTACTCTGGCCAAGTTTCTTGTTTTAGCTGGTGTTATTCTACCCCTTCTTCCCGATACCCCGGTTTCACCGGCTATAAATGTTTCTCCATACCGGGTATGGCTGGCGGTGGTGGTGGTAAGTTCTATATCCTATGCCAGTTATTTGCTTAAAAAATTTGTTTTCCCCAACGCAGGGGTAATACTTACCGGTATTTTGGGCGGCCTGTACAGCAGCACTGCCACCACGGTAATCCTTGCCCGTAAAAGCCGCGAAACGCCACAGGATAAACGTGTTTTACCCGCCATCATTTTTGCCACTACCATGATGTACCTGCGTATTTGGTTGCTGGCCTTCTTCTTCAATCGTACGGTGGCGTTCTGCCTGTTGCCATATTTTATAGTGTTTATCCTTGTTTCAGTGGTTATTGGTATATGGTTTTTAAGGGCCGGGGCGGCACAGGGTAATGGAAATACAACACTTGGGTTAAAAGAACACACCAACCCGCTTGAATTTAAAACTGCCCTGGTCTTTGCAGGGTTATTTATATTTTTTGCTGTTGCCACTAACTACGTGCTTAACCTGTATGGTGGCCAAGGGGTTAACATTATGTCGTTTATTGTTGGCTTTACTGATATTGACCCATTTATTATTAACTTATTTCAAAGCAAATGGAATGTTGCCGATGCGGTTATTGTAACTGCTACGCTAAATGCTATCACCAGCAATAATGTACTTAAACTGGCCTATGCCCTTGCATTGGGCGATAAGGGTAAACGCAGGAACCTGGTTATTGCTTTCAGCATTTTAGTTTTATTAGGGGTTTTGTTTGCATATTTCATACCTTTAGATACGTTATTTTTTGTTCAATAACAGTATCTTAATATACTGTAAGTCAATAGTTTAATTCTTGTGTAAACCGGTTTAATGTGGAAATGTAATTCCACCGGTATATTACTTTATTATTGTTCAATTGCGGCATGTTTTTATATTTACGCCGGATTTAATAACCCAAAAATCAAAATCAGTATGAAAAAGAGCATTAAGAGCCTGTTGGCTTTCGGCGCTATCAGCGCTATTCTTGTTGTATCATCTTGTACTAAAACCTGCGATACCGGATATGAAGGTTCAGATTGTAAAACAGAAGTTAGGGCTAAATTTTTAAGCAATAACATTTCTGCTTCTGAAACAAAAAATGGCGGAACAGCTTACAGCTATTCTACTTCAATTATTAGTTCAAGCTCAGACCTGTTAACTGTTTACCTTACTAAGGTTGCAAACGGGTTTTTTAACTCGAATGTAAAAGCTACAGTTAACGGTACTGCTCTTACTATCGAAAGCCAGGAACCAGATGCCGATGGCTATACCATTCAGGGCAATGGCTCAATTACTGATAAAACAATAACACTTACTTATACTATTACTGGTCTTAACGCTGCTGTTCCACCAGTAACTGTTACCGATACTTACCAGGCTACCTGGACTATCCAATAAGCTAAGTACTTTAAAAATAAAAAAGGCCAACTGTTTTCAGTTGGCCTTTTTTATTTCCTACAAGCGGTAATTTTTATTTGTTACCTCCCATTTTCGAGGCTTTACTACCTCCAGTTGGTTGGGTAGTAGTGCCACCCATTTTTGATGATTTATCGGCAGCGCTACCACCGGTACTTCCACCCATTTTATCTGCTTTGGTATCCTTTTTATCTTCTT
>DASZPC010000074.1:0-4567 GCA_035550455.1 Chitinophagales bacterium
TATCTTCCGCCTTGCGGCCTGCGGCTTCTTCCTGGATTGCCTTTACAATCTGCGTTTCTGTGTGTTTTGTTCTTTTCATAAAGATGAAATTTAGCGCTTCTGTCTAATTTCATCCTATCCTAATTTTGGGGATGCTTACACAAACATTTGTGCAACCATTAACTGCATTATTTTTAAAACCGGTAATCTACTATATCCCCATCCTATTGGATTAATGGTCATTTCCCTCATATTTTCATACTTTTACAAAAAGCGATATATGCGCATAGTTTATAGTTATATAGTAGCCACGGTTATATTCTTTGCCCTTGATATGGCATGGCTGGGGCTTATAGCTAAAAACCTTTACCGCCAAAAGCTGGGTTTTATCCTTTCGGCAGATGTTAACTGGGCTGCGGCTATTATTTTTTATCTGGTGTATATTGCCGGCATAGTTTACTTTGCTATTAACCCTGCGCTAAAAGGCACGGGTTGGCTTACGGCATTGCTAAACGGCGCTTTGCTGGGCGGCCTTTGTTATGCCACCTACGACCTTACCAATATGGCTACTATTGCCAACTGGCCCTTGCAAATTGTGGTAATAGACATTGCCTGGGGCATGGTGCTTACCGGAGGTGTTTCGGTAATAACGTATGCAGTAATAAGCAGGTTTTTATAGAATGCTTCGCTGCTTTATTTAATATTTTTCCTTTTCTACGTAAGCCACTACCTGTTGTATTAAGCCCCGCCTGGACGTGCGGGGGCGGGGGGTGCGCCCATAATAGTTTGTATTGAGGTTTTAGTGGTGAGTAATGAGTAATGAGATGTGGGTAGCCTATAGCTAACAGCTCATAGCTCAAAGCTCACAGCTACCCCGCGCCTATAAGCCAGCCTACCAAAAACACCAATATGCCGCCCACTACTACCTGAAAGATGGCCGATAGGAGGGGGGTATCCATATACCGGCGGCGGATAAAGGCAATAACGGCCAGTTCAACCGCTACCACGGCAATGGCTACGGTAATAGCTACATGGAAGTTTTTGATAAGAAAAGGCATGGTGTGGCCCAGGCCGCCAAGGGCCGTCATAACCCCGCACACCGCGCCGCGCAGCCAGGGCGAGCCGCGGCCGCTAAGTTTGCCATCGTCGCTAAGGGCTTCGGCAAAGCCCATGCTTATGCCTGCGCCTACCGATGCGGCCAGGCCTACTTTAAAGGTTTCGGTGGTGTTGCCGGTGGCAAAGGCGGCAGCAAAAATAGGCGCGAGGGTCGATACCGAGCCATCCATTAACCCGGCCAGGCCGGGCTGCACAAAGCGCAGCACAAACAGGCGGCGGGCGGCTTCGCGCTCTACGTGCAGTTCGCCGGTGGCTTCCTGTTCGTTGCTTATATCGCGGGCGGTAGTTTCGTGTTTTTGTTCTTCCTGGGCAAGGTCGCCCAGCAGTTGGCGTATGGCGGCATCGGTAGTTCGTTTGGCGGCCATTTCGTAAAACCTGCGCGATTGTATTTCCATCAGCGCGGCTTCTTCGCGGGCATGTTCGGGGCGCAGTGTTTTGGTAAACCACGAGGGGCGGCGCACCGGAAAGCCCTTTACATCTTCGCGGCGTATATAGGGTATATGTTCGCCAAAGCGTTGGCGGTAAAGTTCTATTAACCGGTGCCGGTGGCCGTCTTCCTCGGCAGCCATTTGGGTAAACAGTTGTGCACTGGCGGTAAATTCGGCCTTCAGCGAATCGGCAAAATCGCGGTAAATATGGGCGTCTTCCTCTTCGGCGCTTATGGCTAGGGCCAGTATTTGCGCTTCGTTCAGTTCGTTAAATTGCATAAGCGGTGTTGATAAAAAGGCTAAGATAGGAATACTGCTTTAGTAAATGGCAGTACCACATTAAATTGTATTTTTTAAATTGTTTATTTAAAAAATAAATCTATTTTTCGGCGAATAAAACTCCACTTATATGATACGATTAACAACTTTTATCCTGGCATTACTTTTCTGCACCGCAACCTTTGCCCAAACCACCGTGGAGGGCATAGGTAAATTTAAAATTGGGAAGGTTACACCCGCTATTATGAAAGATGTAGCGAAAGAACTTGGGGTAACCATTAGCACCGTAAATAACTATGATGATTACATGGAGAAACTAAACACGCCGGGTGTTTTTGAACTTGTGGCCGATACCGTAAAACTTGATAAGAATGCGCCTTCGGCAAGTTATTGCCCCTACAGCCGTGTTTTTATTATAGGGGAATACACCGTTGCCGATATTAAAATAGTTAACCTGAGGCTTGAATTTTACCGCGATACCTTATATAGCATTAGCTGCGATTGGAGTAAAGAGATTGACGATGCCTTTAATACCAAATACGGCAAGCCTGCTATTGAAAAAAAGGAAACAAAAGATTTTTGCTATGTAAGCGGCGAAAAGATTGATGTAATAAATACAGATTATTACAGCCGGTGGAAGAATGGCAATATTACCGCCACCATTATATTAGGCACTTATCATAACATGGAATGCGAGGAGAAAAGTTCAAGTATTGTTACGGTTTACAATGAAATAATAAGCAAAACGGAAGGCAAGTGCAGCGATGCTGCCGAAGATAAATATAAGGCAAGTAAAAAGGCACAGGAAAAAAGCAAGTTATCGGGTTTTTAAACCTGCTTATAAATTACCTTTTACCGGCTAACAGGTTCAGGCTTGTTGGCCGGTTTTTTTTAGGGGCTTTGGGCTGCCGGAAATTTAATTCCGGCTACTGTATTTTGCTGCCCTGCAAATCAATACCGCCGCTGCCGCTGGTGGTGGTTATACAGTCAATAAACCGTACCGAGGCGCCGCCATTGGTATAAAAGCGGGCAGTGGCTATGGGCAGGTTGGTTTCGCCGGTGTTATCTGAAAAATAGTAGCTAAGGGTATCGTACTGCGGCTGGTAAGTAATACCAAAAGCCGAGGCTGTGTTGCCATACGGGAAAGGGCCGGTAAGGGTAACCGAGAACACGTTTTCGGCAGTGCGCTGAAACTCGAGCGTATCGTTGGTAATAAAGGTGGTATAGTTGGCATGGGGGTTACTGCCATCCCAGTTGTACTGGTAGCCGCTAACTTTATATTTACCACTAAAAGTTTCCAGGGGGTTAATACTGCCGGTATCTTTTTTGCAGCCCTGTAATGCTGCCAGGGTAAAGGCCAATACAGCCAGTAGGGTAAAAGTGCTTTTCATTAAAGTGCAAGGTAATTTTTTTGGGGTAATTGTGCAATGGGGGCTACCCCTTCATTTTCAAAACTTTATTATGTTTGCACATGGCAAGCAAAAATACCTACCCCAGCAAGTTCTCCAACGAAGGAATTACGTTTGATGATGTTTTATTGGTGCCCGCGTACAGCGAGGTGTTACCGCGCGAGGTTGACCTGCGCTCGAAACTAACCCGCAATATTGAAATTAATGTGCCCCTGGTTTCGGCGGCTATGGATACGGTTACCGAATCGGCACTGGCTATTGCCATAGCCCGCGAAGGCGGCATTGGCATTTTGCACAAAAACATGAGTATTGAAAAGCAGGCCGAAATGGTGCGCAAGGTAAAGCGGGCCGATAGCGGCCTTATTATTGACCCGGTGGTGCTGGGCATAAACGCCACTGTGGGCGATGCACAGCGCATGATGACCGAAAACCGCATTGGCGGCATACCTATTGTTGATGCGGGCGGTAAGCTGGTGGGCATACTTACCAACCGCGACTTACGCTTTGAGCGCAACATGAAACGCCCCGTAGCCGAGGCCATGACCAAAGAGCAACTGATAACCGCGCCCAAAGGCACCGATTTAAAGCAGGCCGAGAAAATATTAGAGAAATATAAAATTGAAAAACTACCGGTGGTAGATAACCACGGCCGCCTGGTGGGGCTTATTACTTTTAAGGATATACAAAAAGTAAAGGCGCACCCCAATAGCAGTAAAGATAAATTTGGCCGCCTGCTTTGCGGCGCTGCGGTGGGCGTTACGGCCGATATGCTGGAGCGCATTGAGGCGCTGAAAGCCGTAGGCGTGGATGTGGTGTGTATTGATACGGCACACGGCCACAGCCGCGGTGTGCTGGAAGCTGTAAAAAAAGCGAAGAAAACCTTTAAGCAACTTGATATTGTAGGTGGCAATGTGGCCACCGAGGCAGGCGCTAAAGCGCTGATTGATGCCGGTGTAGACGGCGTAAAAGTGGGCGTGGGGCCCGGCTCTATTTGCACTACGCGCATTGTGGCGGGCGTGGGCGTTCCGCAGTTATCGGCTATTAATAATGCCGCAAAGGCCGCTAAAAAAGCCGGGGTGCCTGTTATTGGCGATGGCGGCATACGCTACACAGGCGATATTGTAAAAGCCCTGGCAGCCGGGGCCGATACGGTTATGGCGGGTAGCATTTTTGCCGGTACCGACGAAAGCCCCGGCGAAACCATTATTTACGAAGGCCGCAAATTTAAATCGTACCGGGGCATGGGCAGTGTAGAGGCTATGCAGGAGGGGAGTAAAGACCGCTACTTTCAGGATGTGGAAGATGATATTAAAAAACTGGTGCCCGAGGGCATTGTAGGCCGTGTGCCGTTTAAAG
>DASZPC010000075.1:0-13989 GCA_035550455.1 Chitinophagales bacterium
CAATGAACTGTGTTTAAAAACAAGCTTTTGGCAAATAATTTTTTTCGTAAAAAGTATCCTTAGAAGCCATGGCAAAACATTGCTTAAGCAGTTTGTTCGCTACTGCTATAAGCGCTACCATCTTAGGTTTGCCTTTAGCCACCATTCTGTCATACATATTTTTACAGGAACTATTGTATTTTATTGCCGACCAGGAACATACGTAAAGCATGGCTCTTACCCGGCTCATTCCCATTTTACATATTCTTACTTTACCTTTCACACTTGTTCCCGATTCAAATATCCTTGGGCTCAGCCCAACATAAGAACTAAGTTGTTTGGCATTGTTGAACTTGCTAAAAGCACCGCTCACTACAATTAGCATCATGCTCGTTTTTTTTCCTATACCTGGTATACTCTGTAGTTGCTTATGCAAATGCTGGTGATGGGACTCTACTATAGCTTCCATTTTTTGCTCTGTATCGCTAATTTGGGCCTCAATAAACCTGATAGATCGTTCTATCCCCAGCTTAACATCTTTACTTAAAAAAGGGTTTTGCTTAAAAGCTTCCAGTTGCCTTATAAAACCTGTTCTGGCTTTATCTAACTGCTCCAGATACGCCTGCATTTGTCTTAATTGCTGGATATATCCGGCTTCTGCCTTCCATATTCCCGGCTTTTCTGTTTTACCATATTCTGCAATCATGGCGGCATCTTTCTTGTCTGTTTTCGCTTTTATCAAACGCATCTGACAGAACCTGCGAATCACTAAAGGGTTTATAACACTAACGGCTATTCCTTCGTCTTCTAAATAGGTAGCCAATTTCAGATAATAAGGCCCACTGGCCTCCATAACACACCAACTAGACTCATTACACAGTAACTTTTGCAACTGCTTAAAACCTTCGGCATTATTATCAAACTTGTAATGCTGATAACGCCCTTTTTCCTCTATCGCTACATCGAACGATAGTTTAGAGATGTCGATTCCAACGTAATTCATAATTTTGTGTTTAACGTGATTTAATAAGAAGTAACTACTTAATTGCTTATCAATCCTAGCATACAGGCTTTAAGCCTAACGAACTGTTCAAGCTGTTAAGTAGAGGGAAAAGGGACTGGCATTGCGAACGGTCTCCTACGACCAATGACAAGAATTAGCCTTACTCTTTTCCCTACTTCTTTATCTCTAATTTAAAACACATTATTTATCCCTTTACGAACATAGGATGACATTAAATATTATTTTTAATACAAATTTAGTGTTTGCCGGGGGTGGGAGAGGTTTCTATTTGCTTGATATTAAAAACCATAAAAATGACAATAAAGGAAGCCATTTTAAAAAGCATGGAGGATATAAAACATGAGGTAACATATATGGATGTGTATAATCACATTCTTAAAACAGGCTATTACGATTTTGGATCAGCAAAAACTCCATCCGCCACAATTTCGGCTTTACTTGGTGATTTTATCAGGCATGGGGATACACGCATAAAAAGGATTAAACAGACCGGAGGGAGTTATACTTATTACCTGGCAAAATATGAACAGGATATTCCGCTGGATGTAATTAACCAGCCCACAGATTTAGAACCCAAGAAAAGTGAGAAAATAAAAACCTATGATGAACGCGATTTACACAAATTATTAAGTAGTTACCTCAAAAATGCAAAAACCTATTCCAAAACAATCTTTCATGAGCAATCAACGGGCAAAGACAATAACCAGATATGGACACACCCTGATATGGTCGGCGTAAAATTTTCAGGTTTGACTACAAAACCCGGACAGAGTTTTATGAGGTATGTGAACCATACCGAAATGTTCAAGCTCAGTTCTTATGAACTCAAGAAGGAAATTAACAGCGACACAGATTTAAAAAAGGCATTTTTTCAGGCAGTTTCAAATTCGAGTTGGGCTAATTATGGGTATTTGGTGGCATTTGAATTTGGAGATGCGTTAAAGGAAGAAATGGAAAGGTTAAATCAATCATTCGGGATTGGTATTATAGAACTGAGCGCAAACCCATATCAGAGCAAAGTTTTGCTGCCCTCTAAATACCGTGAACTGGATTTTAAAACCATTGATAAATTATGTAATATCAATAGCGAGTTTGCGAAATTTATCGAACAGGTTGAAAAGTTAATGACGGCAGAAGAGCGCTACTATAAGTCAACCGAGAAAGAGCTTGACGAGTTTTGTGATTCCTATTTTGCAAACGACTCCGAAGTTGAAGAATACTGCAAGGCTAAGCACATACCTGTAGAACAAGAATAGGGACAAATACCACCTCCCCCGTACCCCCTCAAGAGGGAAAATGCAGCTATAAATTCACATAAATGTGAAATTATAGTTGGGCTTAAACTTGCATTGGGGCTATGCGGGGATGTATATTTGGCGGTATGAGCGAGTTGCTTACAGGCCTTTTGGAAAGGTTTCTGCTTTTAAATTTTAATTTGCGTAACAGGCTGATAATCAGTGGGGTATCTATTTATTTATCTAAAGTAGATAACCAATTGAAAATGAGCATGTTATGATGAAAAAATAGATAAAATAGACGGTTTTAGACGGAATTTAGAGGCCAAACAGGGCCTTTAAGCACAGAGGAGGGTATGGCAATAGATAATAGTTTAGCAGCCAATAACTTAAGTGGGCCGGGGCTATATAAATTTCTCCACCATGTGGGCCACCACCGTTTCAAGCTGGCTATGCATACCGGGCGCTTTGAGCATTTCTTCAAGGTGGTTGCGGGCGGCAGCGCGGCTGGCCTCGTCAGGCAGGTATTGCGCTTTGTATTCGTTAATAAGGTCAATAGCTTCAGCGTCAGAAATATTATCGACCCTGAATTTTATCTTTTCAATATCAGGTATACCGGTGTTATCCTTAATAAAGCCAAGCTCTGCGGCAGAAAGGGAGTAGTTCATTTCGGCCACATAAACCATTAAAAAGGCAAGGAATTCTTTATAGGACAGGGCTTTGGTTTCGGCGTTCATAGAGGCGAATTTTACTTAAGGCAATTTACTAAATAACGCTGAAACAGCAGGAAGTTGTTATAAACAAAAACAGCCCGCCAAAAGGCAGGCTGTTAGCATAAGTTAAGGTTATTTACTGGCCGGGAGGCGGAGGGGTTTGGCCGGGTTGTGCCGCACCGCCGCCCTGTGCAGGGGCAACGGGGGTAACGCCACCAGCGCCTACGCCAAAGGTTCCGGGGTTGGTTTTCATATTTTCCTCGATAACGCTTTTAGGCTGGTCGTCCTTTTTAACCACCGCCGTTTTATCAACAAAAAAAGCCGAGGTAAGGCTGAGGAAAATAAGGGCAAAAGCAAAGCCCCAGGTTAGTTTTTCGATAAGGTCGGTGCTACGGCGTGCGCCCAGCAGTTGCTGGCCTACACCGCCAAAAGAAGAACTAAGGCCACCGCCTTTAGGGTTTTGGATAAGCACTACTGCACCGAGCAGTATGCAAACAATAACGATAAGAATGGTAATAAATGCGTACATGATATCAAACTATGTTTTTCAAATAATTAATTCGGGCGGCAAAGAAATCATTTTTTTCGGGGAATTTCAAAGCCAAAAGCTGATAAGCCTTAATAGCCCTGCTGTATTTCTTTTGCATTTCGTACACGCGGGCCATGGTTTCGGTAACCAATGCGGGGTCAAGCTCGGCATCGGAAACAGGGTTTTTAGCCGGTGTTTTACGGTGTCTTTCAATCTGTTCCTCAATAAATTTATCGAGGCCTTTGGAATAATTGGTTTCCTCTTTTACCAGTTCTATAAGGTAGCCGGCAGGCAGGTTTTGGGTAATTATTTTGTTCAATTCTTCATCCTGCTGGGTGGGGGTAAGGGTAGCGGCTTTTCCGGCCTCCTGGATGGGAGTAGCGCTAAAAGCCCTGAGCCACTCGTTAAAAGTATGCGGTTCGGCGGTGGAAAACACCGGGGCCTCTTGTACTTCTGTTGCTTCTATCGCCGGCGCTTCAGACCCGGTTACAGGCGCCTCGTAAACAGTGGTTACCGGGGGTTCCGTTACCGCTGGTTCAGGCTCAACAATAGTAATTACAGGCGGGGTTTCGCTTTCGGTTACCGGTTTTTCAATGGTTTGCAGGGTTACCTCTGCCAATGTTTCCAGCGGGGGGGCGGGGGCAATTACCTGTTCCTCAAGAACCGGAGGGGCAGGGGGAACGGGCGCCGCTTTTTTAATTACCGGAGCCACATTGCCTTTGTGAAATATCTGAAACAGCAATTCGCGGTTATTGGCATAAAGTGCCGCTATTTGCAACTGGCGGTCGAAGGCAGGGTTGCTTTCATCCTGGTATTTTTTGGCCAAAAGCAGGTGGGCTTCCTGAAAATAGGGGAACTTTTCGACCATAGTTTCCAGTTCGGCGGTGGAAAACCGGCCCAGCATTTCGTTAAAGTTCTGTATAGTTACCTGCTGCAACATGAGAGGGCTAAATTACCATTTTACCAGCGCCCGCTGAAAAATATCGTCCATCAATTGATTGGCAATATCGCTAACCAGTTGGTCTTCAACAGAAGTTACGTTTTGACTGGCCGAAAACTGGGCATAGCGCGAAAAGCTTTCGCTCCATTTATCTTTATCGTTTTTGGTATTTACAAAATCAATTTGGATGGTAATGGTAAGCCTGCTAAGGCCGCTGGTGGCGCCTGCCACGGGGGCATCGCTGGTGTAGCTAAAGCCGGTAACTGTGCCGCGAAACTGGAGGTCGCCATCGGTGCTTACCTGGCGCAGGTTAGCCTCGGTTTGCAGTTTCAGTTTCAACTTATCGGTAAGGGTTTGCGGCAAAGAGGCCGGGCCGTTATTAGCGCGGTTTTGAAACAATTCGACAGAGAAAGAGTGAATATCGGGCGGAATGTTGGCCCCGGTAAAAGAATACACCTTACAAGCCTGTAAAGCCAACAGCAAACAGGCCATGACAAAAAAAAGAGGATATGAAACTGACTTTTTCAAAAAACAAGGTTGTGTTAGGTCAAATTTCAATATTGTATTCCTTTATTTTGCGGTACAGGGTACGTTCAGAAATACCCAAATCGGCAGCGGCATCTTTACGCTTATTGCGGTGCTTGCGCAGGGCCTTGGCAATAAGTTCGCGCTCTTTATCGGCAATGGAAAGTGATTCTTCAATGGTTTCAGATTCGTCGTAAGCTTTTTTATCGTGCAGCACCACCGGTTGGTTACCGGCGGCTGGCGCAATAACAAACGGCTTTTCGTTAGGGGTATTGTTTGGCAGTTTATCGTGATAATCGCCACCGGCCCCGTTTACCGAGTGAGTGGTAACATCGTAAACAAAGCGTTTCAGGTCGTTGAGGTCGTTTTTAAGGTCGAAAATGAGTTTGTACAGGATTTCGCGCTCGGTAAAATTACTGCCGCCGCTTTCGTAGCGTGCTTCGGCCAGGGCAGGCAGGCGGTTATCGGTAATATCGGGCACAATTTGTTTCAATTCGGCAGCGGTAACGTCTTTTTCCATGGCCAGGATTGAAACCTGCTCGGCCACGTTTTTAAGCTGGCGCACATTGCCGGGCCAGGGGTATTTGAGTATTAGTTCTTTGGCATCGTCGGTAAGTTTAACCGGCTGTATTTTATTGCGCTCGGCAAAGTCAACACCGAATTTGCGAAAAAGGAGGTAGATGTCCTCGCCCCTGTCGCGCAGGGGGGGAATGAATATAGGCACGGTAGAAAGGCGGTAGTAAAGATCCTCGCGGAATTTACCGGCCCTAACGGCCTCCTGGAGGTTAACATTGGTGGCGGTAATAACACGCACATCGGTTTTAAGCACTTTTGAAGAGCCAACGCGGATGTATTCGCCGGTTTCGAGCACACGCAACAGGCGCGCCTGGGTGCCGTGCGGCAGTTCGCCAACTTCATCAAGAAAGATGGTGCCCCCCGCTACCGTTTCGAAATAGCCCTTGCGGGCCTCGTGGGCGCCGGTAAATGAGCCTTTTTCGTGGCCGAAAAGTTCGGAATCAATGGTGCCTTCGGGAATAGCGCCGCAGTTAACGGCAATAAAGGCGTTGTGCTTACGCACGCTAAGCTGATGTATGATATGCGAAAACACCTCCTTACCTACCCCGCTCTCGCCGGTAATAAGCACGGTAAGGTTGGTGCCGGCCACTTTCTCGGCTATACTGATAGCGTGGTTGAGCGCCGGTGCGTTGCCAATAATGCCAAAACGGTTTTTAATACTTTGAATTTCCATAATCCCTAAATCTCTTAACAGCGGCCTTTATGGGGCAAAAATTACCCGGGCAATAAGGCGCAAACATACAGAATTATTAAAAATAACTTTTTGAATGAACACAGGTAAAATGAGGCCAAACGGCATTTTTTGCAAAAGACCACGAAGCGAAAGCGCTTAAAGGCTTTACTTTATTAACCAGCAGAGAGGAGGTTTTGTTTAAACAAAAAACCGCCCATAAAAGCGCATAGCATTTTGGTAGCTTAGTTTGCGTACCAGTTGTTGGGGCGAATAGCCATACCAAAGGGGCTCGTTATAGCCGGTTTCCTCCAGGTAAGCAACAAGGTCGTCCATCAGCAGGGGTACTTTTTCGGCCGATTCGTAGGGGTCCATGTGGGTAATGGTGCCATCGAAATCGCTGCCGAAAGCCACAATATCCCAGGCGGTTTTATCCTCCACGGCTTTGGCAAACTGGAAAGCGTTATCCCAAAACAGCTTACAATACTGGCGGCGCTGGTGTTCAATATCCGCCATGGCGCTTATTTTCTGCACAGCTTGCGTGCCGCCCAAAATGCCGCGGTCCATCATTAGCCCCACCAGGCCATGCGAGCGGTGTATAATGCGGATTTCTTCGTTTGAAAGGTTAATGCTCCACCGGTGCAGGCGGTGCTTTTTAGTTTTTGCGGCCACATCTTTTTCGGCTATAGAGCTATCCATCGTGCTAAAACCATTTACCCCGGCATGGCTTACAAGTATAGGTATAGTATCGGCTGGGTTTACGGCATTGTAATTATCAATAAAGGCGTAGTATTCTTTACGCGCTTCAAGGCTCATGTGCTTGGTATCAATAATCACCCGTTTACCGTTTTCGCGGCCCAAAAGCAGGCGGATGGCATGCCAGCCCAACTGGTTAATGCCTTTATTTTTACCCTTATTCTGGTTAACAATGCTGTTAATAGGCGGCTTAAAACTGGTGGCATGGCCGCAGAGGCCGTTCCAGAAATGGTGGGCTATGTTGATAGTAAAAGGCGGAATTTGCCAATTCTTAATGGCCTTAATATTTTTGGTAATTGCTTCCGCTATTTCTTCCCCGCTCATGCCTTCGGCCACCTCGGGCACAGCGCCCAAAACATGGCCGCCTTCAATACTTACAATACCCACCAGCATTTCGGGTTTGGCAAGGGCTTCCTTCAAATCGTTGAAATTATTAGCCAGTTTAAAACGCCATTTGCCGTCGGGGCTTTTGCCCTGCTGTTCGTACAAATAACGGTATTCCCGTTGCAGGTCTTCAAAATACTGATAATGCTTTTTCTGCTCAATAATCGCCTCCATATCATAACCGGTTATCACCTGCTGCATGGTGTTGATTTTATTCTTCCCAATCAAAAATTTGGGCACATTGCGCAGGTGCAAAAAGCCGCGTTCAGTAGGGTATAGCGAAACATTAAAAACACGCACCGCCCCTTTAGCCATGGCATACAGGTTGCATTGCGATTCCTTTAAAACAAAGTGCGAACGTTCGTTAATGCGTTCGGCAAAGCGGCCTTCAATTTTATGGGTAATTTTCTCCCACATATCGCAGCGGGGTTCCGGGAACCCCGAATTAAAAGATTTGAGGTTGGGGTGGCAGTGGAGGTCAATAGTAAAATCGTTATTAGTCATATATGCAGCGTTACCAAATTTGTTGCAAACTATTCGTTCTTTTGCAAAATATGAATAGTCCGTTAAAAATTGGAATTTTAGGGGGCGGCCAACTGGGCCGGATGCTGTTGCAAAATGCAGCCAATTACCATGTGGAAACATGGGTGCTGGAATTGGGCAAAACCCCACCCGCCTCATCGCTGTGCCACCGGTTTGTAGAAGGCGATATTAAGGACTATCAAACCGTTTACAATTTTGGCAAGCAGGTAGACGTATTAACCATTGAAATAGAGCATGTAAACCTGGAGGCACTTTTTGTGCTTGAAAAAGAGGGGCTGAAAGTTTTCCCTACCCCTGCCGCCCTAAAAATTATTAAAGATAAAGGGCTGCAAAAGGAATTTTACGAAAAACAGGGCATACCCACCGCCCCATTTAGGCACATAAGCCGCAAACACGAAATGAATAACCACCTCTCATTTTTACCGGTGGCGCAAAAGCTGCGCAGCGGCGGTTACGACGGCAAAGGGGTGCAGATTATCCGCGACGATGAAGACCTGCACAAGGCTTTTGATGCCCCCAGTATAATTGAGAAACTGGTAGAGATAAAAAAGGAAATATCGGTAATAGTAGCCTGCAACGAAGCAGGCGAGGAAGCCGTATACCCACCCGTAGAAATGGTTTTTGACCCAAGGTATAATTTGGTGGATTACCTGGTTTCGCCGGCTGAACTAAGCGCGGCTGAAATTGAAACGGCGCAGCAAATGGCCCTTAAAGTAATGCGCGGGCTAAAAAGCCCCGGAATTTTTGCGGTGGAGATGTTTTTAGACCTGCAAGGCAACATTTTAGTGAACGAAACCGCCCCCCGTGCGCACAACAGCGGGCACCAGAGTATTGAGGGCAACTACTGCTCGCAGTACGAAATGCAAATGCGGGTTTTGCAGAACCTGCCCTGTGGCGATACCAGCATCATTAAACCATCGCTAATGCTAAACCTTATTGGCGAGCCGGGATATTCGGGGCCGGTAAAATACCAGGGGCTTGCCGAAGCGCTTAAACTGCCGGAGGTATATGTGCATTTATACGGCAAACACGAAACGAAACCGGGGCGCAAAATGGGCCATGTTACCCTTTTGGGCAATGAAAGAGAGGAACTTTTAAGCAAGGCTGACTTTATTAAGCAGCACCTTAAGGTTATCAGCTAACCGGCGTTGCACAAGGGCTTTACACCTGTATCCTTTGTGTAAAAAAATGCTGTTTGCATCGTATTAGCAGGAACAGTGCGTTATATCATTTGTTACATAAGATTATATTAGCTTACATGAAGAATTACTGTTTTAAGGCGCTGACGTTTTTTTGCTTTTTACTGATAACCCTATCAATTACCGCACAGGACAAGAAATACCAGGGCCTGCTTTGGAAAATAAGCGGCAATGGCATGTCAAAACCATCGTACCTGTATGGCACCATGCACGTAAGCAATAAGGTAGCTTTCCACTTAGGCGATGCTTTTTTTAAGGCCATTGACAGCGTTAGCGAGGTAGCCTTAGAACTAAACCCCGATACCTGGCTGGAGGAGTATATGAATTCGCAGGAGTTCCTGAGTTCCTTTTCCACCAACTTCTATTTTACCGATTACAGCACCAATGACCCCTTTGAAAAAACGCTGGATATATACAAATACCAGAAACCAACCATTGAGGCTGAACTATCAACCGACCCCGCACTGATAAACACTTTTATGTTCCGGTCAGATAAATCAAAGGCTGATTTTCAGGAAGACACTTACCTTGATTTATACATCTACCAAACAGCCAAAAAACTGGGCAAAACCGTTCATGGCCTTGAAAGCCTGCCCGAACTGAACCGCGATAATGACAACGCCGAAAGGGCCAAAGCGCATGAGGATAATTCCATTAAGCGCGGAAAGAGCAACTATATGTTTGATGGCGGTGATAAAATTGAGGAAGCATACCGGCGCGGCGATCTATATGACCTCGATTCTTTGAACGCGCTGCTAAGCACCGATTCAACCAGGGAGTATATCATTTTTAAGCGCAACAAAGTGATGGTGGCACGGATGGTGGCTATTATGAAAAACCACCCCCTGTTTACCGGTGTTGGCGCCGCCCACCTGCCCGGCGAAAAGGGCGTTATTGAACTGCTCCGTGCACAGGGTTATACTGTTGAACCGGTTGATATGGGCGAACGCGATGCCGAAAAGCGCGAGCAAATCGAAAACATGAAAGTAGAGCGAAAATTCAGCGCTTTCTCTCCACCCGATAGC
Source organism: Chitinophagales bacterium (assembly GCA_035550455.1). Classification (GTDB taxonomy): domain Bacteria; phylum Bacteroidota; class Bacteroidia; order Chitinophagales; family LD1; genus Bog-950. The sequence continues at coordinate 10,099 of DASZPC010000075.1, forward strand.
CTGTTTTCAGTTGAAATACCTAAGCCTGTTTTTTGCGTAAAAGAAAGATGGCTGCAACAAAACTACCTCTCGGCCGATATGGTAAATGGCATATACTATACTGTATCGCGGATAAAATCGTATGCCGAACTAAGACACTTTAGTAAAGCAAAGGTGCAGAAAATGGTTGACAGCCTTTTGTACGAAAACGTGCCTGGTAAAATAATTGAGCAAAAAGATATTGAGAAAAACGGCTACCCCGGCACCTATGTATTGAACAAAACGCGCAAAGGCGATTACCAGGCCTATAATATTTTCTTTACCGGGCCCGAGATTATTATTTTTAAAGTAAGCGGTACCGGCGAAAGCGCTAAAGGCGAATACGGCCAGCGTTTTTTAAATTCTATAGTGTTAAGCAACAGGGTTTCAAACAACTGGCAAACTGTTACCGCTGCCGATAGTTCTTTTTCGGTGTTGCTGCCCGGCAAGCCGGTTAACTACCTGCAACACCCGCCGGTGTACAGCGGCAATAAAACCGACCTTATTGCCACCGATACCACCACCGGCAATGCTTACATGGTAGTACGCACCACCATTAGCAATCCCGATTATTTTGAAGAGGACACTTTTGAAATGAGCCTGATGGCCGAAAGCTTTGGTGATAAAAACCTGTATAAAGAAAGAAAAAGGTGGTGGACCGAACTAAACGGGCGCAAAGCCTTACAAGCCCTGTATGCAACACCCGATAGCCAAATTGTGGAGGCCCTGTTCATCAATCAAAATCTTAATTTTTACACGCTGGCGGTTTATTATACCAACGATAGTTCCAACAACAATAGGTTCCTTACATCGCTTAAAACCCGCTTACCTGTTTACATGCATTTTGAAACCTTTAACGACAGCATATTGCACTTTAGCGTTCAACTTCCATATAAGCATATTATCAGCAATTACATGAAAACATGGAGCTATGGCACTTTAAATGCCAACCCGGTTAAGTTCCAGTCGAAACTGGAAACATTTACCGTACCCGGCAGTTTTGAAACCGTGGAAGTGAAATACTATCAGTATTGCCCCTACTATCAAAATGACGATACCGCCGAATTTATTAAACGCCGCAGAAAGTATGAATCAAAATATGGCGACTTTATTATAAAAGGGCAATCCTCATCGCTCAACAAAGGCGACCTTACCGTTAACTTTCTTCTTACTGATACCAATACCAGCAAGCAACTTTACGAACGGATTTTAATGCGAAACGGGCTGCGCTATACCATAAGCGCCTATATTGACACCCTGCTGGGGCCCAGCAAATTTGTGCAGCAGTTTCTTGAAAGCTTCGCCCCTGCCGATACGGTAATAGGCACTTCGCTTTTTACCGACCATTCGCAAATTTTCCTGAACGATATTTTAAGTACCGACAGCTTAACCCGTGTACATGCGCTTGACCAGGCCGATGAAGCTGAGTTTACCAATACCTCTTATCCTTCGTTAATAAAGGCATTTGACCAAATACCTGCCACTACTTCATACGCCGATATTAAAACTGCGCTGTACTTAAAATTTGCCGATGTAAAAACAAAAGCAGCATTGCCTTACCTGAAAAAGGCTTATTTTGATGCAGGCGATACCTCGCAGTTTCAGTTTGCCATACTATACTCACTGGCCAAAATGCACACCACTGATGCCATTAGCCTGTTTGGCAAATTAGTAACATCGGAAACGCCGCTCAGCGATGAGCGCAAGGATATTTACGAGGCTTTTGCACCGCTATATGATTCGGTGGCTTTGTCAAAAAACCTTTTCCCCGATTTGCTGGACCTTATAACTATTGATGAATACCGCTACGAAGTTTTCAGTATGCTTGCCGACCTTCTGGACAGCAACCTGGTAAAACCATCGCTCTACAAAAACTATAAAGGCATTATCCTTAACCAGGCCAAGCTGGAATTAAAACGTGAATCGGGTGCGCGTAAAACAGCATCGGGCGATAAAGAGAACAATTACAAACTACAGAATTACATAACTATCCTTATGCCTTTCCATAAAGAAGAAAAGGTGCGCGACTATTTTGACCGGCTGATAAAAACCGATAACCCGTATGTAAAAATGGCGCTTGCCATTAAGTTGGAGAAAAACAAAGAACCGGTTGGCGATTCGGTTTGGTACGACCTTGCGAAAGATGAAAAACGGCGGGTTTACCTGTACAGCCAGTTAAAAAAGAACAACATGGAAAGCCTTTACCCTGAAAAATTCAAAACACAGGCCCAGTTTAATGAATCCATATTAAAAGGCTTTATCCCCAGTGAAACCAATACACTCGATTCGGTGGTGCTACTGGTTAATACCCCTATTGACTACCGTGGCGAAAAAGGGCGTGTTTACTTGTATAAATACAAGGTGAAGAAAGATAAAAACTGGAAGCTGGCCATGCTTGGCCTGCAACCGGAAGATGAGAACAAAGTTGACAGCCATTATGAGTTATTCGACATAAGAAATGAGTACCTGGATAACAATAAAACAGCCGAAGAACAATTGCATACCCTGATTTTAAAATGGCGTAAACGAAAAAAATACGACAATTAGTATTACATAAAAACTGCGAAAAGGAAAATAGTAATTTAGCAGCGTAAATACCAAATATGAGCAAACCCTTAGTAGGTATTATAATGGGAAGCGAAAGCGACCTGAAAGTAATGCAGGAAGCCGCCGAAATTTTAAAGGAATTAGGAATCGAATTTGAGCTAACCGTGGTTTCGGCACACCGCACACCCGAACGGATGATGGAATACGCCACCGGTGCGCGCAACCGCGGCTTGCAGGTTATTATAGCCGGCGCCGGTGGGGCAGCCCACCTGCCGGGTATGGTGGCAGCAGTAACCACCCTGCCGGTAATTGGCGTGCCGGTTAAATCGTCAAACTCAATTGACGGTTGGGACTCTGTGTTATCTATCCTTCAAATGCCCGCAGGCGTACCGGTGGCTACCGTAGCTTTAAACGGCGCGAAAAATGCAGGCATTTTAGCCGCACAAATAATTGGCACTGCCGATAAAAATATCGCCACTAAACTGGAAACCTATAAAACTCAACTGAAGGATAAAATCCAAAACTCTATCCGCGAATTAAATATTGCGGGTTACCGAAACGATTTTGATAAGGAGTAAATCAAGGTTTTCTTTTCCGCTTTTCGTCAAGCATTCGCTTTTTATCCAGTTTCCGCTCCAGTTTTTGCACGGCAGGGTCGCACGGGCTGTTTTTAAACACCATTATTTTAACCGTACGCATACTGAATATGCCGCCAGTTAAACTGCTAACCAATGCATCCCAAAAATTGAAAGCCGATTTTACCTGGTAGCCACAATCGGCAGGTGCAGGTGGGTTCGATTGCCCAAGTGCAATCAGGCCCCAAAGCAAATACATCTGTTTGGTTTTTGAGTATTTTACTGCTTCGGCTTTGCCAACAGGCCCGGCCCCTACAGTAGTGCGGTTAACATAACATGAGTTAAGCGAAAATAACGTCAACAGAATAAAACTTATCAAGGTGATTTTTTTCATAATATTTTATTATACGGCAAATATAAACATCCTTACCCCGAAACCTTTAACGAATAGCAAACAGTTTAAAAAATTTAATAGGTATTTTAGCCCGGCACTATTCACATGTTTACCTATCACCACCAGTTAAGGGTACGTTATGGCGATACCGACCAAATGGGCTACGTTTACTATGGCAACTACGGCTATTACTACGAACAGGCCCGTGCCGAAGCCATAAGGGCAGCAGGCATTACCTATAAAGAACTGGAAGCCTCAGGCACCATGATGCCCATTACCCGCATGAACATTAAATACATTAAGCCCGCTTTGTACGATGAACTGCTGAATATCAAAACCATTGTTCCTCAATTACCG
>DASZPC010000076.1:0-2533 GCA_035550455.1 Chitinophagales bacterium
ATAGGCGAACCATACACGTCAACCGAGGTGGCTTTCCATATTCCACCTGCATAAATGTACATGTGCGGCCTGCCCTGGGTGCTGTTTACATCGTAACCTATTTGCAACCGGCGTTCATCGGTTTGTGTCCAGCCAAAATAAATTTTGTTCGATACAATCATGGGCGTATCCAGTACATAAGTGGTAAAGCCGTTTACTGAATCTATGTAATAAGGGGTTTGGTTTACCATGCTAAAAACAGGTGCATCGGTAAATAAATAATCGTTCAGGCGCAACGAATCCCAGGCATTAAAATTGAATACCAGCGAACTTACATTGCCCTCCACCTGCGCAAACATTACCTGGAAACCAGCCAGCGTATCGGGCTTGTTTAAATCAAACTCATAGGCAAATTTCTTTACCCCCACACCGGTTAGGCCGTAGGCTTTTTCAGCGCTGCCATCATCGTAGGCCATTATGCTGCTAAAGCGTTGTATGTTTGTAACGGTATCGTTTTGGGGCAGGTTATCACTTGGGCGTACCAATGCATTGGCGCTTATTACAAGGCTGTCAACCGGCCAGCTTGCCGTTGAAATGCCGGTATACTCTGCTGCCGGGTTCACTTCTACAAACTTCGTTGGGTCGGCCAGGAAAGATTCTGAAGTATCGTGTTGCACCACGGTTGGCACGGGGTAAAGTTCATTCGCATATTTTTCAAAAGGCACCGTAGGCACCGGTGTATCGGTATAGGCGCTCAAATTATGTACGGGCAAAAGGATGGAACCGGCCAGGTCATCGGGCAATACCACCTGGTCGGCAGGTTCCTGCGTATAATTTTTAAGTATGGTGGGGAAGGGGTAAACAAAAGCAATATCGCGCACCACGGTATCAACGGCACTGCGGTTCTTGTTTAGTTTTACATAATCAATATGCCAGTGGTTGTTGCTGCCGTACAGCGATGCATAATTTTTAAACCTGAACTGGAACCCACCATAATAAAAACTGTTTTGAATAGGCATATCGGGCACATTTACCAGCACCTGCTGAAAATACTGTGGCACCGAATCGGGGTTGCTGTAACCGCTATCGGCCCACATTTCATGCCATACCCCTCCTATATCCCTGAATTCAAGAATTAATGAATCGGCTAAATCGGGGTAATCGCCATTGCCCTCCGGCTCATAAAAAAAGCTCAGATAAAGCGAATCTGCCGGCGAAAGTCCCGAAAGGTTAATGGGCTTAGAGGTTAAATAATCGGCTACGCCGTAAGTACTGGTGCTGCTGTTATTATAAGGTTGGCCGTATTGGTCTAAACCATCCAGTGTAGCCACGCCAATGGTGGGCGGGTTAATAGGGTAGGTGTTGTTTACATAAGCATAGTTATCAAACCAAAGGGTGCCGTTTTCGCCTTGTGCAAAGTAAACCACCGGGGCATAGTAAAGGGTATCAACATGCCGGGAGGAACCGCTGTTGGGGTCGCTTACCTGCACCGAGTCTCTTGGCTTTCCGCTGGCACTGTCCCAGGTGTAGGTGTAATAAATGGGCCAGTAATAAACTGTTTGGGGCGTATTTGAAAAACAATTGGCGGTATTGCTGCCAAAATAGGTAAAGGCTATAGCTGGTTTAGCTACTGAATCAACCGTTTTGCTGGTGGTATCAAAGCTATAATACCATGCGGTATCGTGCATAAAGGGTTCAATGTTCAGCGTTATCCCTTCATTAGCCAGGCAGCCGCCATAAACGTTATAAAAGGTATCGGTAGTGTGGTTTTCCAGCCACATAAAGCTGCGGGTGCGGTTCTTGCTAAAATCATCAACAAAGGGCAGCGAAAGGGTATCGGTGGTAACTACAGTATTGCCATTATCCACCAGGTATTTTTCGTTATGGTTTTGGTGGAACCTTTGGGTGGTATAATAGAGTTGGGGGTTTATTTTAAGCGGGGTAACCTGTTCGGCCTGCTGCGCAGTTAAAGCGGTAATAAAACCAAAAAGCAGAAAAAACAGGGGTAAGGTTCTTTTCATAGTGTTTCAAACAACGTAAATACAAAAAATTTATTGGGTGGTAGTATCCACCTGGTCGTATAGCGATGGGTCAACGGTTATTCCCGCAGGCAATTCTTTGGCAATAAACAGGTCAATGGGCTCGCCCATGCGTATGGTTTTCCCTTCACCGTATTCGGGTACCTGCTTAAACACGATAGCCCCTGCCGTATCAGTAAGCGTTGAATCGGCTACTATGGTAGCGCCTATGTTAAGCGAATACCCCCTTAATTTAAACTCGGCCTCCTCATATCTTAATCCAATCAGGTAAGGCACCGGTATTTTAGTGCTGCCCAGCCCATTGCCCAGCACCAAATCAATAGCAGTACCACGCGGCACCCGGGTTTTGTGCGATACCTCCCGCCCGTTTATCTGCATACCAATTACGGCGTTCAGGTGCGGGTCGGGTTTATAAATTTCCTGACCTACTTTAAGGCCGTAACTTTCCAGTTGCATGGTAGCATATTTAAGCGAGCTACGGCCAACTAGGTCGGGTATTTCAGTGGTGGGTGGGT
>DASZPC010000077.1:0-1933 GCA_035550455.1 Chitinophagales bacterium
AGGTAATGTTTAACCTGGCTTCCACGGCGCACATACTCGGCGGCTGCCCTATGGGCAAAACCATTAACGAGGGCGTGGTGGATGATTACTTTCGCGTGCATGGCTACCCCAATATGTATATCCTCGATGGCTCCATTATGCCCTGCAACCTCGGCGTTAACCCCTCGCTTACCATTACCACCCTCAGCGAGTACGCTATGGACCACATACCGGCTAAACCAGGCGCTGCTGTAAAAACCCTGAACGAGCGTATGCGCCAAGTGCCTGTTACATAGGCAGTTATCTATTATTGCCTGTTAGACCCTTATAACGCATTGATACACAATAGCCGTTTATCTACTTTATCTACTTTTTTCATGCAACTAATTGATTTTCAATTTGTTATCTACTTTAGATAAATAAATAGATAACCACATGATTATCAGGCATTTAAGGATTTTTCCTTTTTTTGGCGCAGGGCTGAAAAAAATACCCTGCCCAGGGCCGGTAGGCCTGATGCACCGGCAATACCACAATAAATAAAGAGCGCTTTGGGCAATACCCAATAAACCAAATATATAGTAGCCCCCTGCCCAAATGCAACAAAAAAGCTAACTATAACTTCACATTTATGTGAAAATACAGGGCAAGGCAAACTTTAACATATTCCCACCGAATAGGTGAATGGGAATTTGGGGTAATGAGGGTAATATTGCGGAATAAGCCGTATCCGACTATACGAGGATAAAGCGCGGTGCGGGCTATTTTGGACGCAGGGTCTCCAGCTGCACAAAAGCAAAACACAGGAAGACCCTGCTGAGGCTGAAAAAATGTTTGAGTCTTTTATATAAATTCAAAAAAATCATATTATCTTTAATTATTCATTAAAATACACTGCATGACATTTCAAGTTCCTGTAAGCAATACGCCGGCAATGGGTACTGCATTAGTTCAAATAACTGTTTTAGCCACCGGGGCCACTTTTTACATATCCTCCGATATGAACAAAAATCTTGCGCAGGGTTTTGGCCCACAGGTTAAAAATAATGCCAGGTTAATTAAGGCTTACGATGTTATGCCATTAGGCACACCGGGCGGTGCTGTTTTGGATGTTAGCGGGTCTGTTAAGGATGTTTCGCTTAACCCCGCCAGTCCTGGCACACTGGCCATGAATAATTTACCTGCAGCTTACATACTTTCAGTTACTATGGTAGACGCAATTCACGGCACCCGGGTAGCTACCATTAGGTTGATAAGGAGCGACGGTGGTTATTTCTATGGCGAAGGCCAAAGTATACTAGTGGGCGGCGAAGCGAATGCTTTTTATTCGGTGATCCTTACCGAACAAAACAAATAGCATATTTTCCCTGAGGTTGGTGATCTATCACCACCAAATGAATTTAATAGAATTCTTCTTGGTGACTTAGACGAACAAAGTTTTATGGATACTAAAACAATAGCATAGATGAAAGAAACAGTATATTTTTTATCTCAATTACATAGTGTAAATAATTTTACACTAACAAGCGACGAAGTTATTTCGAAAAGAAATAAATGGGTATTAGAACACAAGAATGAAGTTGAAGAAATTGACTCCGAAGATGTAGACTTTTTTATAGCCCCTGCTTCAAACAACTACGGTCATATATTCGCTAAACTACGCTTAACTTATTATAAAAAATGAAGAAAACTGAGTATTTTTTGGGACAAACGATTTATAACCAGCCAAATCCACAAAATGCAATTGATGAGGCTGTAAAGAAACGAAATCTGTTTTTGGAAAATAATGCAAATAAAATCGAGGAAATTGAAGAAGAAAGAATACAATTATCTTCAGTTCATTACTCGAATAGCGGTACAATATATCATTATATAGTTATTTCTTTGACCTACTATCCGAAAGCATAAGATGTTTCTTAAAGAAGTAGAAATACATAACTTTAAATCTATTTTA
>DASZPC010000078.1:0-2507 GCA_035550455.1 Chitinophagales bacterium
TTGCCAGTAATCATCCTGAATAAATGATTGCAGTGCCTCCTGCCGCTCAAAGGCTATTTGCACCTGGGCCAGTTTTGCCACGTTGGTAGCTTCCTGTAAAAAGTAACTGTATACTTTTTGCAATACACCACTCATCCAGTCATACAGGTCGGCGTTGGTAAATTTGTTGTTCAGGTAATCAATAGTGGCAGATGCATTCGTTTGCTGCAATTCAGCTATTTGTTCGTCCTGGCCTGCCACGCGCACACCATCTTGCGCAATTTTTATTTGTTCATTGGCTATTTTTACATCCTGCTGCGCCAACGATTTTTGGTAATTCCATTCCTGAACCCTCCTAGCCTGCTGCGCCCAAATAGAAGACGCACTAATGGTTGCATCAAGCACATTTACACTACCTGTTAATGCTATACTAACTGCCGCAAGAGCCTCTTGAGTAGCAGTAGCAGCAACTTTACTCGGAGCATTAGTGGCAATACCAATTATTGTATCTCCAATAGATGCAGCAATATGATCTTGACTCGATAACATATAAAGAACAGTATTTAAAGCTGCGACCGTATAATACATCCCAATCATAGCCTGTTCGTACTGGTTCAGGCCGGCGTTTATCATTTGGTCTAAGCCATCTACCGATAACTGGGCCTTATCTTTTTGCAGTTGGGCAAGGTCAACCTGGTCGTTAGCAACGTTTAGTTGTAATTGTTTCAGTTTAACATTAGCATTGGCCATCGAAAGATCCTGCTTGGCCTTCATGATGTTGTAGTATTCCGCGTCACGTTGCACCAGGGCCGAAAGAAATGCCGATTCTACCTGCTGCGCCACACCGGTTATTTGCTTAGCACGCTCAATAAGAAACTCATACCGGTATATGGTAGGTTCTATAACCTGTCCACCTGGTATCACCAACTGGCCATTGCTTCCAATTTGTGGCAAGCCGGTGTATAAGTCGGTAGGGGCAGCATAAGGGTCAAGTTCGCGCTTCATGCCGGCAATGTTCATGCAGTTGCGTATTTTAAACAGGTACAACTGCGCCGACAAATACTGCCACTGGTAAACCGGGTTAACCGGTATACAAAAATTCAAGCCATCGGGAAACGGGATATAAGGATAAGGATAAGCGCTAACTGTATTATAGGCACTAACCGGGTCTATTTCAGAAGCAATATTTAATAGCTGGTATTGGTTCATGTAATTCACCTGGTCGCGTCCGCCAGAAACCCATGATGTTCCATTTTTATCGGTATACCCATACGGCCAACTCATCCAGCTGGTGTCGTAATTACCAGTGCCACCCGATTGAACAAACAACGAGTGATTAGTATCGCTATATATATAGCCCGCCATATTTGTAAGGCCCGGCTCTATGCCGGGTATGCCCATGGCTCCCAGTTGTGCAAGCTGCAAAAACGAATTACTGTTAATTATCCCCACTGAAATATATCCGGCTGCTATATCATCTAGCGCTTCCACATATTCTTCAGCCTGTTTTAAACGGGTGTAAACATCGCCGGTACCATTGGTAAGAATATTCAACACATAATCAATTTCACTTTCAACTGTGGCTGAATCACCAAGCGGTATGTTTTCTAAAATCCTTTCAATCAGGTTCTCATAAGGCTTTAACTCAGGATTTGTGCAGAATAGTTCTGACAATGCCTGGAAAATATTCGTATTACACTCTGCGGGTTGCTGTTTTAATACATTTAACGATAACAGGCTTTCAGCAAATTCGTACAGGCTGGAGGCCTCACTTACCGATTCAACCGTATCTAAAGTAAACTGGGCGCTTCCCCAATCAATAAAGGTTTGCGCAATTGTGGAAACCGTATATTTATAGTAGGCATCATCGCGGGTCTCGGCCAGCAAATGCGGGTTAAGCGGGTCAAGCAACCAATTGGGGCCACGTACAGGGTCAATTACATAGCTTGCCGAATCTAATTGCAATGCCTGGTATAACCTGCGCTTGGTTTCGTCTTCAATGGTATAATCATAAATTGTTTTATACCACTGTAATGCCTCCTTATAATGCCCTCGCTGCGAAAGCTGGTACCCCAAATAAAACGGAACAAAATAATAAGCTTCCTTTAAATATTCGGCATTAATTACGGGGCTGCCGGTTCCAGTATTTTTACTATAAAAGTAGGCTACCACTGGTTTACGTACCTGTAATTGTGCACTGGTAATATCTTCTGTAACTTCATAATAACCAGTGGCAAATGGATTTAAATGATAAACAGTATTGATATTGAAATCAATATATATCCAATATGGCCATGTTGGGTCGCTCAGGGTAATAGCTTTTGCTGCATAAGGCATACTTAGTGTACCAGAATAATACTGGTCATGAAAAGTTTCTTTAACCACATAGGCATAGTAGTTATATAATGGCCCGCCCTTCTTTTGCTGCATAGGTTGCATACCCCAGTTAGGACATACCTTTATGATGTTATGTTGACCAATGTATGTGTTACCATCATTTACTGAATCAATATGATATTGATTACCAT
>DASZPC010000079.1:0-1768 GCA_035550455.1 Chitinophagales bacterium
CATGGCTCCATGCATAAGAGTATGGACTGGCCCCGTTGGCAATAGTAATGTTTATGCTACCGTTGCTTTGCCCATTACATTTTACGTTGGTTACCGTACCTGAAATTGCAATTTGCGCCGGTTGGTTAACGGTAAGTGTGGTGGTGGCGGTACAAAGGCTGTCATCAGTAACCACTATGCTGTAATTACCTGCCGAAAGGCCAGTTGCTGTTTGTGTGGTCTGCCCGGTGGGGTTCCATAAATAACTGTAGGGGGGCAAGCCACCGGTAGGGTTTACCGTAGCAGTACCATCACTACTGCCAAAGCATAGCGTACTGGTAGTAGTGGATGCATTAAAGGTAATGCCTGCCGCTGGTTGTGTTACAGCATAAGTAGTGGTTGCTGTACAATTATTGTTATCTTTTACAGTAACCGTGTAATTACCGGCTGTAAGGCCGGTAATTGTAGCCGCAGTACCACCGTTACTCCATTGGTAAGTGTATGGCTGGGTACCACCGGAAACAGTAACAGTAATCCTCCCGGTATTGCCGTTAAGGCAGCGTACGTTTTGAATTACTACGTTGCTAAACACTACAGCCGAAGGTTGGTTAACCGGTATGGTGGCACTGGTTGAGCAGTTATTGTGGTCGTAAACAGTAACGGTGTAGCTTCCGGCTGCTAAATTAGATGCAATAGAATCAGTACCAAGCCCACCGCTCCATTGAAAAGTGTAGGGCGCTGTCCCACCCGAGGTATGAACGGTAATAGAACCATCAGTTCCCCCATTACAATGGGTAGGGCTGGATACGAAAGTTGTATTAAGTTGTGTTGGCTGCGTTACCGTTGCAGAAGCAGTACCCGAACAGCCGTTAACATCGCTAACGGTTACACTGTATGTGGCAGGCCCCAAATGGATGGCAGGATTAGTGTTGCCCGTACCTGCATTACCGCTCCAGGTATAGTTGAAAGGCGAGGTGCCATTGGTTGATGTAACATTTACCTGCCCGTCAGCAGCGCCAAAGCAGCTTACATTCGTAGGAGTTGCTGTAAGATTAAGTCCAACCGGGCCCAAAGTAACAGTATCATACTTAGGGCAGGTGCCGCCATTCATAGTAACTACATAAGTAGTAGTAGTGGTCGGGCTCACATTTACACTTTGGGTATTGCCAATGGTGGTACCAGCAAGTGTTTTCCATACAAAACTTGCCGGCCCGGGTATAGGGCTACCTATTACAGTTGCTGTAAGCGTAGTTGAAGTTCCCTGGCAAAAACTCATATCAGGCCCGGCATAAACACGCGATGTATCCACCTGGGCTAAAACCATCCTTGAGGTAACGCATCCATTATTTGTAACGTTGATAGTATAATTGGTTGGAACTACAGGGTTTGCTGTTGGGTTGGCAATAGCCGCATTTGAAACAGCATTGGCACCCGTGTTTGGCGTCCAGGCAATCTGATAATTATTAATGTCAGGTATGCAGTACGTGAATTTTACATTGGGCCTGAGGGTGGAAACAGTAGGGGCATTGCTTGTTCCGCAGAGGTCTGTACTGCCATAAGCGTTCAAATAACTATTAAAAGCGGTGGTACTGCATTGGGCTTTATTGTTTTGATTACCAAAAGTATTAGGGCAATACCAGCATATATCAATAATAAGGTTTGAAGATCCATCCCAGTTGAACGAGGACTGAAGAGGGATAGTATTTACCCCTGGTGTGGGCTGATAGTTTGCTATATGGGCCACTTCCACAAGGTTGTTATTAAAGGTGCTTAGGCTTGTTTGATTGGT
>DASZPC010000080.1:0-2240 GCA_035550455.1 Chitinophagales bacterium
TCACACAACTGCCTACTGCCGAAAGCAACATCGCCACTATCCAGGCAACCGATGTTAGTGTTGCCCTCAACGGCGCTACATTCCATTTTTCAACGCATAATGTTGCCGATGTTAAAATAACCGCCGTTAAAAACACCGCATTTATAGACGCCTCCAAACTCACTTTCCCTTTAACTATCCGCCCCTGGAAACAGGGCGACTATTTCTACCCTTTCGGCATGGGCATGAAAAAGAAAAAGCTGAAAAAGTTCTTTATCGATGAAAAAATACCGCTAAACGAAAAAGAACAAATTTCTGTCATCGAATCAAACGGCAAAATTGTTTGGGTGGCTGGCCACCGCCTCGATGAGCGCTTTAAAGTAACCGATAAAACAAAACAGGTTTTCCGTATTGATTTAAAGTAAACCACCTGCTTATTTCGGCGGCTCCATTTTCGCAATTTCCCCAATAGCATTTACCAGCACATCCAGTTCGCGCAGCGATGTGTATACATTCGGCGATATCCGCACTATATGTATGTTTTCGTGGTTGCTTACAGTGGTGTGTAGTTTGTAAAGTTCATACAATTTACTGCTCACATCGTCCGGTTTCCAGCCATCAATGGCAAAAGTGCCTATAGCGCAGCTATATTCAGGTTTCATGCTGGTGTATAGTTTCACCTTCGGTATTTGGGCAGCCTTCTCCGCCCAGTAGTTTTTCAAAAAACGCAGTCGTTCCTCTTTGCGTTTGCCACCTATCAGGTCATAAAAATCAAGCGCATTGCCTATTGCCATATCTGCCGCAAACGAGCGTGTCCCCAACTCCTCAAACTTCCTTATGTTTTCCCCATCGGGTTCGTATGCCGAAAGCAGCGCCCACACCTTTTTTATCTTCTCCTTTTTTACAAACATAAACCCTGTTCCAAACGGGGCGCACAACCATTTATGTAGCGAGGTGGCAAAGTAATCGCAGTCAAGGTCGCGTATTTTATATTCAATATGCGCAAACGAATGTGAGGCATCAAGTACTACTTCGCAACCTCTTTTATGGGCTAAATCCGCCAGTTTACGGGCTGGCAGCACTTGCCCTGTCCAGTTCATCATGTGGGTTACGTGTACAATCTTCGTTTTCGGCGTTATGGCCTTGTCAAATTTTTCTAAAAACACCTCATCGCTTTCTACCGGCAGGTCCAGGTCAACCCAGTTCAGCTTTATACCATCACGCTTTTCGCGTTGCCGCCAGGCATTGGTCATGTGCGGGTAATCGTACTTGGTTAGCACCACTTCATCGCCTGCTTTAAGGTTCAGCCCAAAAATGATAGTATTTAACCCTTCGGTGGTGTTTCGGTTAAAGGCTATTTCCTCAGCGTCGCAACCAGCCATTTCGGCCAGCCGTTTGCGCAGCGGTTCGCGCCCCTGGTCAAGCACCCGCCACATATAATACGAGGGCGCCTCGTTGCAAAACTGGTAAAACCTTATGTGTGCATCCTGCACCTGCTTCGGTTGTGGGCTTACCCCGCCATTGTTCAGGTCAACAATATTGGCCGAGGTGGTGTACTGCTCCCGTATCATCGCCCAAAACTCCTCGTCCTGTGCTACAGTTGCCGGGTCCATGGGGGCAACCCGCTCAAGGTGCTTTTGTAGCTCGGCAGCACGCAGGGGGTCTAAAAAATCCAGCATTGAAAAACCTGCCGTGGCCACCGCCGAGCGGCGCAAAAAATCTTTCCGTGTTATCATATCGCTGTTTTTGGCTTTCTGGGCCAGTCATAGGCGTGCCTAAATAAACAAAAACAACCACTATTGACAATTAATGGCTCTATTTGGGGTCTATTTGTCCTCTATTTAGGTCTATTTTATCTACTTTTTCACTCCAATTAATTGATTTTCAATAACTTATCTACTTTAGATACATAAGTAGATAACCCATTCATTATCAACCATTTACAACAACCATAAAAAATTTAGACGGCCTTTTCATGAAACACATGTCAAACTGCTTTTTCAAAGATTTCTCTCCATGCCCATCTCATACCGGGCGCGGCAATTGCCAAAAATAGGCTTACCATCCTGTAATTTACAAAACTTCCGGCAAATATAACTTCACATTAAATGTGTAATTACACATGCCCACTGTGAAATTAACCGCTGCCTTTTCACTTCCATATTTTACTATTCTCTATCCCCCCCCCTCTCACTATTCACTATTCACTATTTCCCCCCTTTCCCCTTTCGCTATCCCCCCATTACCAAATTGTCAAATTC
>DASZPC010000081.1:0-1540 GCA_035550455.1 Chitinophagales bacterium
TATAATGCTTAGCTGCTGGCTTTGGGTAAAGTGGCCCAGGTTAAGCAGGTATAGCGTATCGGGTGTGGAAGATGCCGGATATGGGCTATTGCTAATACGGCTTATGGTTTGTGCGGAAGTTGAAAAACATACAGCTACTAAAAAACAGGCGGCAATTTTTCGGAGCATAAACCGGGCTTTGGCACAAATATAGGAAACAGGTAACTGTGCAAACCCTAAAGCAGGTTAAGCAATTATGAAAGTGCATTTTTGCTTTTCAGCATGGTTTGCAGGTTAGCCAGCAGCGAAGCAATATCGCTGTTTACAAAATCGCTTAAACTGCTGATATCGCGGTTGTCGGCGCCATCTTCGGTAAGGGCGGAATACCTGTCGGCAGAATCATATGGTTTGCCCCCCTGCCAGCCATAAATGGGCTGGGGCACCAGGGTACGGCGGTTATAGTGGTGGTATTTAATCTGGCTGATGGTAGCCGTAAGGATGTTGCCTTTTACTTCTACTACTATATAGTATTCAAGGTACATAAGGCCAATGCTGGAACCCAAACCACCGGCATATTTTATTACCCCGCGCCCGGCTACCCTTTTCGACTCAGGGTCAAGCGATTGCAGAGGGCGGGGGTTGCTGAATGCTTCTTCTACTTCGCCCCTGCCTTTTGAACCTGACTCAACAGAAGCGGCATCGTTATTGTGCGACGTAAATTTAGCCGGGTTTTGTGTAAACCATTGTTGCACAAGCTCGTATGCCTGGTCGGCGCTTATATTGCCCGAAAGTTTAAACGTTTGGCTGAAAACCAGGTCGCCATTGGTATGGTTAATGGCTGGTTTTATTGCAGCATTTGTTTTAGCAAAGCTACCCAGTATTACCAGGCCAATTATCAGGATTTGTTGTAGCGTGCGCATAACCTTTAAATTTATAACGCAAACATACCCCCTAAGTTACGCTGCCACTATCCCCCACTTGGGTGAATTATTTCACCCCCTACGCAGTAATGGTTTTAAGCCCCTGCCCCCAACTTTTAATAATTGAAATAAAAGTTACATCAAAATAATATAATAATTTGCAAGCAATTATATATTTGCCCATCACCAAATAACAACAAAATTTTATGAAAGGAAAAATTACGGCTTTAACAGTAACCGTGCTTATGGCGGTATTAGCAAGTGTGTCGTCGTGTACAAAGGAACAACAGTTTCTAACCGACCTGCACGGTACCTGGACCCTGGATAGCTATACCCTTAACGATGGCAGCACTCCTACCCCAATAATAGGTGTAACCACACAAACCCAGGTAACTTTTTTTGATTGCAGCACCAAAAACACCCAGCAAAATTGCACGGTGGTTACGACCAATACCACTAATACTACTATTAACGGTTCCACCACCACCACTATTAACTCCAGTACCGGCTTTTACGAAGTAGAGGAAAAATCCACGCTGATTATGTATGGCACCGTTTGGGCGGTTGATAAGGTAGATAAAAAGAGCCTTACTATACACAAGGTAGATGCCCCTAAAGCAGTTTATAATTATAGCAAATAG
>DASZPC010000082.1:0-7272 GCA_035550455.1 Chitinophagales bacterium
TCCCCCCGGTTACTTTTATCTTATTTGTTGATGGTTTAGAGGGCTGCTCTCTATAGGGGGCAGTTTAACCGCAGGCTATTTCATCTATTCTTAATATCCACACTAAGTAATTTCTCCTTAATTTGATTACTTTCGCGCCCTTAAAATCGAAGCGGCAGGGTTAAACTTAATTGAAGCCCGGCTGTTATCAGCATTAACCATTTAGAAATATGCGTAACCAGAATATACGGAACATTGCCATTATTGCCCACGTTGACCACGGTAAAACCACTTTGGTGGATAAAATTATGCACCAGTGTGCGCTTTTCCGCGAAAACCAGCAAACCGGCGAATTGATATTGGACAACAACGACCTTGAGCGCGAGCGTGGTATTACCATCCTTGCCAAAAACGTGTCGGTAGATTATAAGGACATTAAAATCAACATTATTGATACCCCCGGCCACGCCGACTTTGGCGGCGAGGTGGAGCGTGTGCTGAATATGGCCGATGGCGTGCTGCTGCTGGTTGATGCCTTTGAAGGCCCCATGCCCCAAACCCGCTATGTGCTTTCAAAGGCCATTGCGCTGGGCAAAAAGCCGATACTGGTAATTAATAAAGTGGACAAAGAGAATTGCCGCCCCGATGAAGTGCATGAAGCGGTTTTTGACCTGATGTTCCATTTGGATGCCACTGAAGAACAGTTGAATTTCCCAACCGTATATGGTTCGGCCAAGCGCGGCTGGATGGGCGCCGACTGGCGCCACCCCGCACAGGATATTACTTTCCTGCTCGATACTATTATAGGCCATATACCTGCCCCTGCTATAATGGATGGCACGGTGCAAATGCAAATTACCTCGCTCGATTACTCTTCTTATTTAGGCCGCGTGGCCATAGGCCGTGTTACCCGTGGCAGTTTAAGCTCGGGCCAAAACGTAACGCTTGTTAAGCGCGATGGCAGCAAGGTAAAATCGAAAGTAAAAGAGTTGTATGTTTTCAGCGGCCTTGGCAAACAAAAAGTAGAGAAGGTAGAGTGCGGCGATATTTGTGCCGTAATGGGTGTGGAGGGTTTTGATATTGGCGATACCGTTGCCGATTTTGAAAACCCGGAAGGCATGCCGCCTATCCACATAGACGAGCCTACCATGAGCATGGTATTTACCACCAATACCTCGCCGTTTTTTGGCAAGGAAGGCAAGTTTGTTACCTCGCAAAAAATACGCGAACGCTTATATAAAGAACTGGAAAAGAACCTGGCGCTGCGGGTGGAAGATACCGAATCGGCCGAGAAATTTAATGTGTTTGGCCGGGGTATATTGCACCTTTCGGTACTGATTGAAACCATGCGCCGCGAAGGTTACGAACTTTCGGTAGGCAACCCGCGTGTGCTTACAAAAATTATTGACGGGGTAAAACACGAACCGGTAGAAATTTTAACTATTGATGCGCCCGAAACGGTAGCCGGTAAGTGTATTGAACTGGTAACCCAGCGCAAAGGCGACCTGCTGGTAATGGAACCAAAGGGCGATATGATGCACATTGAGTTTGAAATCCCTTCGCGCGGTTTAATTGGCCTGCGCACCCTGGTTTTGAACACTAGTGCAGGTGAGGCTATTATGGCCCACCGCTTTAAAGAATATAAACCCTGGAAGGGCGATATCCCTTCGCGTATAAACGGTACCATTGTAGCTAAAGATGCTGGCCGTGCCACAGCCTATTCAATGGATAAATTACAAGACCGGGGTAAATTTTTTATTGAACCGGGAGTGGAAGTTTACGAAGGCCAGATATTGGGCGAGTACAGCAAAAATGGCGATTTAGTGGTAAATGTGGTGCAGGCTAAGCAGTTAACCAACTTCCGCGCAGCCGGTAGCGATGATAAAGCCACATTGCCCCCGCCTATCCGTATGAGTTTGGAAGAATGTATGGAATACATACAGGAGGATGAATACGTGGAAATTACACCTAAAACTATCCGCCTGCGCAAAATATACCTGAACGAAAACGACCGCAAGCGCGCTGCCAACAAAGCTTTGGTAGGGTAATTAAACGGACCCTAATACAAAATGCCTGAAATTCCTATTAAGGAGATCAGGCATTTTTTTCTTTCGCCTTTTTCGCTACTCTTTATCCAAGGTTACTTTCTCCACCGGGTTGGCGGTCATTTCTTTGTATTCGGCGCGGTTTTTTACAATGTCTAAACCGGTAAAGATGGCGTTGCGCAGCGAGTCGGGGTTGGCGAGGTCCTTACCCGAAATATCAAAGCCGGTGCCGTGGTCGGGCGAGGTGCGCACGGCGCTTAACCCTGCTGTGTAATTTACACCAGTGCCGAATGAAAGCGTTTTAAACGGCACCAGGCCCTGGTCGTGGTACATGGCCAGCACAGCATCAAACTGCCTGTAGTTGTGCATACCAAAAAAGCCATCGGCGCTAAAAGGCCCAACGGCTATAATGCCTTTTTCTTTAGCGCGGTTTACTGCGGGCGCAATTATATTTTTTTCCTCGGCGCCCAGTAGCGAGTTATCACCGGCGTGGGGGTTAAGCCCCAGTACCGCAATACGTGGGCGGTTAATAAGGAAATCCTGTTTAAGGCTGTTGTTCAGTATCTCCAGCTTGTTTACAATAAGGGCTATATCAATTTTACCGGTTACATCTTTCAGCGAAACATGGTTAGTTACCAGGCCCACGCGCAGGTTATCGTCAACCAGCATCATCATTGAATTTTCGTTGCCCAGTTCTTTTGAAATAAACTCCGTTTGCCCTTTAAAATCGGGATGGGTTTGTGCAATAGCACTTTTATTAACCGGCCCTGTTACCAGCACATCAATATTTTTTTCGGCAAGGTCTTTCAGCCCAGCACTAAGGCATATCATGGAGCGGGCTCCGGCCTCGTCGGTCATTTGCCCGGGTGTAATTTGCACATGCTCGGCCCAGCAATTAATAATGTTCGGTATTTTAGGGTTAAGCGTGGTGGTATCCTTTACCTCATTGATATTGAAGTTTTGCACCTTTAGCAGCTTGGCGTAATAAGAAATAATGTTGCGTTGGCCGTACACCACTACGTTGCAGAATTTATAAATACGTTCGTCCTGCAACGTTTTAATAATTACTTCGGAGCCAATGCCGTTGTAATCGCCAATTGTAATGCCCACTGTATATTTATGCTCCATTCCTTATAGTTTGCGACTGCAACCTGTTAATAGTTTTTCAAAAAGTCAAACAGTAACCTAACGCCTACGGCAGTGCCGTATTTACCACGGTAGCTATCTTCCTTCATCAGGTAGGCTGTACCGGCAATATCCAGGTGCAGCCAGGGGTAAGCGGTAAAATGCTCTAAAAACTTACCGGCTGTAATATGCCCGGCTTCGCCGGGGCCTATGTTTTTAATATCGGCCACATCGCTTTTAATCCAGTCGCCATACTCATCCCACAGCGGGAAATGTATCAGCCTTTCATAAACCTTGTCGGCGCTTGCCTCCAGTTTTTTCTTCACAGCATCGCTGGCGGTACCCATATAAGCTGTAGCCACAGCGCCAATAGCGCGTACCGCTGCACCGGTAAGGGTGGCAAAATCAACCACCAACTCAGGGTCATATTGTTTGGCGTAGTGTAAGGCATCGGCCAGTATCATACGGCCTTCGGCATCGGCATTCAGCATTTCTACATTCAGTCCGCTCATCATGGTTATTACATCGCCGGGGGCGTAGGCATTCATGCCGGGGCGGTTATCGGTGGCGGGTATTAAGCCAATTAAATGTAAAGGTAAGTTAAGGGTAGCCGCCGCCTGAAAAATACCGGCCACCGCCGCCGCGCCGCTCATATCGCACTTCATCATATCCATGCTGTTAGGCGTGGGTTTTAAGCTAAGGCCACCGGTGTCATAAACAACCCCTTTGCCTACTAATATAATGGGTTTTTTATTTTTTTTGTTTTTGGGTTTCCACTCCAGTATAGTAAAAGTAGGTGGGTCAATACTGCCACGGTTTACCGCCAGCAGGCCACCCATTTTAAGCGCGGTAATTTTTTTCTTGTCAAACACTTCTACCTTAAAGCCATGCTTTTTACCGGCTTTCTTTACTTCTTCGCTTAATTGTAATGCCGTTAAATACGAAACCGGCTCATTAATCAACGTGCGTGCAAAAAAGTTGGCATCGGCCAGCTTGCTTATTTCATCCAGCGCTTTTTTATCGGCGCTGCGGGCATCTACCTGTAGCGAGTTAAGCGTCCGGCTGTTTTTATCCTTTGTTTTGTATTTCAAAAACTCGTAGTTGCTTAGCACAAAACCTTCGGCAAAGGCCAGTGCCAGTGCGGCATTACCCGTTTCGTTTTGCACCGAGGCTTCTTTCACTTTTTTTCCGTTTAAAAAGCGGTTAAGGGTATAACCGGCTTTGCGGGCCTCTTCTAACAGCTTATATTCTTCTTTACTGGTATCAAGCTTAACCAGGCTTAGGGTTTTGCCATCATTTATTTGCTGGTAAGTGTGGTTTACCTTCTGGTCGAAAAATTTTTGGGCGGCAGCCGTGTCGCCGGCGCTAAGGCCTAATGAACCAAGTTTGGTGTTATTATCAATTAAAATTATGCGGTTGGCAAATTTGCCGGGGTCTTTAACGGGTGTTAATACAATATTCATTTTTATAAAAGGTTATGGGGGCTAAGATAAAAGGAAACACTATATAATATAATTGGCAGTTAGCGATTTTAACCCTTGTTTTGCACCTGTGGCGCACCTGTATTTAAAAAAATCGCTGGGGCAGCATTTTTTGAAAGATGAAAACATGCTTTTAAAAATTGCTGATGCTATTGGCAATTTAAGTGATTTTAAAACAGTGGTTGAAATTGGCCCCGGCATGGGCGCCCTTACCAAACACCTGCTGGCACAAAACCCCGGCAATTTTTATGTGGTGGAACTGGACGACCGCTGGGCTGAGCACTTAAACAATGCTTACCCGGCCTTAAGGGGGCATATTATACACGAAGATTTTTTGAGGACCGATTTGGGTTTTTTGCAAAACCCGGCGCATGTGGTGGGCAATTTTCCTTACAATATTTCAACCCAGATTGTTTTTAAAATACTGGAACACCGGCAGATAGTGGAGCGGATGACAGGCATGTTTCAAAAAGAAGTGGCGCTACGTATTGCAGCAAAGCCCGGTAGTAAAGACTACGGGGTAATGAGCGTACTGGCGCAGGCCTGGTACGAAGGCGAATATTTATTTGATGTGCCGCCCGGTTGCTTTAACCCGCCACCCAAAGTAATGTCGGGTATTATCCGGTTGAAAAGGAAGAATGGTTTTGTGCTGGGCTGCGACGAAAATATGTTTAAGCGTGTGGTAAAGGCAGCTTTTAACCAGCGCCGCAAAACCATGCGCAACAGTTTAAAAGAAGTGGTGAGCGATAAAGCACTACTGGCATCGGCTGTATTTGAAAAGCGCCCCGAGCAACTTTCGGTTCAGGAATTTGTGGAATTGGTGAACAGGATACAATAATCGTTAAGTTTACAAATTGTAAACTTTTATCAATACCTTTACGTTTAACTTATGCGGGTAATTGCAAAAGGCACTTTAAAAAAGTTTTGGGAAAAATATCCGGAGGCAGAGAGGCCGTTGTTAAGCTGGCATAAACTGATAAGTGAGTCTGAATGGGGAAACCCGGCCGAGCTGAAAAGAGATATTAATAGTGCCAGCGTGGTGGGCAACAACAGGGTTGTATTTAATATTAAAGGGAACGATTACAGGCTTGTAACTTCAATCGACTTTAAGTTTGGTTTGGTATTTATTATCTGGATTGGCACACATAAACAATACGATAAGATTGATGTAAAAACCATAGGTTATGACAAGGGTAATTAAAACAGAAAGGGAATACCGGAAAGCACTGGAGCGTATTTACAGGTTGATGAATACTGCACGAAAAAACACAGAAGCAGGCGATGAACTTGAATTGCTGGCTTTGCTTATTGAGAAATATGAGGAAACCCACTATGCTATTCCCTCGCCCGACCCGGTAGAGTTTTTGGAATATGTAATGAACGAAAAAGGGCTTCACCAAAGCGACCTGGTGAAATATATTGGCAGTAAAAGCTCTGTTTCGCAAATTATGAACCGTAAACGCTCGCTAACTGTAGAGATGATAAGAAAGTTGAGCAAGGGCCTGAAAATTCCGGTTGAAGGGCTGGTGGGTGTTTAAACAGAAATAGAGAAAAGTTGTGAGCAAAAAAATCCTTATAACCGATGAAGTGCATCCTTTATTAATAGAGGGGTTGAGGCAACTTGGTTTTACCGTTGATTATAAGCCAGCTATTACCCCTGCCGGTGTATTAGATATTATAGACGGGTACGAGGGCCTGGTGGTAAACAGCAAGGTATATGTGGGCCGCGAAATGCTGGATAAAGCAACCAAACTGAAATTTATGTGCCGGGCAGGCTCGGGGCTGGAGGTGTTTGACCTGGAATATGCCCGCAAAAAAGGAGTGGAGGTTTTTAACTCGCCCGAGGGTAACCGTAATGCCGTAGCCGAATTTGCTTTGGGCGCTTTACTGGGTTTAATGCGCAACATACCCAAGGCCAATACAGAAGTCCATAATTATGAATGGCTGCGCGAGCCAAACCGGGGCCATGAGTTAAGCGGCAAAACCATTGGTTTAATTGCTTTTGGTAATACGGCGCAGGCCTTTGCAAAATTATTGCGCGGTTTTGATGTAAACATATTAGCCTACGATAAATACTACCGGGGCTTTACCGATAAATACGTTAGCGAGGCTTCGTTGACAGACATATATATAGAAGCAGATATACTGAGTCTGCACCTGCCACTAACGCCGGAAACCACCTATATGATAGAGGAAGAGTTTCTGGGCAGTTTTCAAAAGCCATACTGGCTGATAAATACCTCGCGCGGAAAGGTGCTGCAAATAAGCGCTTTATTAAAAGCGATTGAAGAAGGAAAAATACTGGGTGCTGCGCTGGATGTGTTGGAAAATGAAAAGCTGGCACAATTAAGCGAAACCGAAAAGGCCGTTTTTAATCAATTACTGGCCGAAAACCGGGTTATACTTAGCCCACATATAGCCGGGTGGACCCACGAATCGAAAAAGCGCATTGCCGAAGTGCTTTTGCATAAGGTAAAAGTGCTTTATGCTGCTTAATCTTCACTAATAAATAAGACAGGCGGGTTTTACTCCGTCCTATTTATGACACAAAAATGACGTGCTTTATTAGGCTAAACCCCTGTGTACAAATTATTTTTACCGCTGAGAGAATTGCGATAGTTGAGCGTTATAATGCAACACAC
>DASZPC010000083.1:0-3624 GCA_035550455.1 Chitinophagales bacterium
ACAAACTGCAATATCATCATGCCATCCAGTACTAAATAGTACCATTTATCATGGGTGTTTTCGCCTACCGGTTGTATGCATAAAATGGAAACCACCAGCGAAAGGTTTACCGCCAGCATATTACTAAAGCCGATATCAAAAAAAACGTATTGTATTACATTAATAATAATAAGCAGCAGCAAAATGCCTTGTGCCAGTAATTTGGTGTTTGTAATGCCCACTACCAGTGGAATGGTACGCAGGTTATATTCCATATCGCCCTGTATATCTTTCACTTCAAAGGCAATGGTAAGCGCCAGCAGAAACAAAAATCGCCTTATTAATAAAAATACCATCATATCCGTTTGCAGGTGGTAGCTATACATGGGCACCAGCACTGTGGTTACCGACCATACAATGGCAACAAACAGGGTTTTGGCCAAACCAAACCGGCGCAGTTTAACCGGAGGGTTTACAAATGGTATTTCTACAAAGCCATAAAAGGCGGTAAAAAGGCCTATGCCCACCACTTCCCACTTTACGGTCGTAGGCAGTTTCAGGAAAAACGCCGCCGCCGCTATTAACGATAGCAGCATAATGTTGCGTGCCAGTTGCTGGTGTTCAGCGGCCCAGTTACGGTGGGTGGTTTCGTACACATCATCGGTGTTGGTTATTTTTAAATACGAGTAGGTAAAAACGGTGGAGAAGAAAACAAACCAACAGCTTATATCAAAATGCATTTCGCTGCTTACCGTTAGTTGGTTGGCAAGTACCAACCCCACGGCGCATAAGCCTATAAACACATTGGAATACAAAACCGTATCGAGTAGTTTTCGCAGCATTTCGGCTGCAAGATAATTCAGCTTTAACAAATGCCCGATTGGTTTATATTCACATAAAACAACCCCTTAAAAATGTTTAAGAACATCCGCAACTATGAAAACCTGCATATTGCCCTTTGGTTACTGAAAGATAGCTGCTGGGTAATGACCTGGCGTGTGCCGGGCATGTTAATGATAGTACCCACCCTTTTTGTGGCTATTCATATTACTTACCGCTCGCGCAAAGATATTGCCGACCTTTTCCACAATATTGCCGTATGCCTTTGGATAAGTGCCAATGCCACCTGGATGACCGGCGAGTTTTTCTTTCACGATACCTGGCGGCCCTATGCCTCGGTGTTTTTTGCAATGGGCGTATTAACTGTAATAATATACTACACTTATTACCTGCCGCGTAAGCTGCGACTTGAAAAGGCAGCCCTCGAAGAATCAGGTATTACTGAGTAACGCCCTGCAGTTTAGGACTGGTCGTCTTTGTTTTTACCGGTTATAAACCGCCATACTGCACTGCCTATGGCCGCAGCGCCAACAAGTATTGGCTTAATAAACTTAAGCAGCAGTATGCCAATTTTAGCCAGCAGGCCGGTTTTCATCAGTACCCCACCGGCTATAAGGCCGCCAATGCCATAAGCTGCCACCTTATCAAGGTTCGAATCGAACTGCGTATATTTATTGCCATCGGTAAAATTCATATTGGGCAATATATTGGCAGTGCTGCTTTTTATAACCTCCAAATCCTCCATGGTGCCAATGCCATTTAGCACCAGCACACCTTTACGGCCCAGCACCCGGATATTGTAATTCAGCGTTTCGCTGGTATCGCTTTCAAATTTTATACGCTTTGCCCACAGCAGTTTTTTGTTTTCGGCATCGTAGTATGGCGGTTCGGCCCAGCCAAGTAATACGGCCGTTGGGTAACCTTGTTTTTTGCGTTCGGGGTTACTTTCCTCAACCGACTTTTGCATTTCTTTCAGCAGGTCGGCATAGTTAATATCTTTCGCATCATCGTCCTTTACGTGGCCCGATTCATCGTAAGTAATTTCAATAGCCCAGGTGGCGGGTATTACATCACTGGCGTACGAAGGGAAAATCATTCCCAGTGTTTCATCGCTGGGTGGGTTACCCCAAAGGTTGTGCAATACATATTTGCTGTCTTCTGCATTCAGAAATTTAAAGCCTTTAGGCACTTCAAACTTTGCCACACCGCCAATTTCCACGCTTCCGGTGGTGTCAAAATGAAGGGCGCGCAGGTGTACCGAGTCAAGGTTAATGGTTTCCGCCGTATCGGCATCGGCGGCAAAAAGGGTATTAACTGTAAGCATTAAAAAGGCAAATGCCAAAACCGGCAGGGAAAGGGTATTCTTCATGTGTGTAGGATAGTTAGTGTGCAACTAAAATAATCAATGCGCTTTAATATCCAACTTATATTTTATATCCTTTTAAAGCGTAGCAATAAACTGTTGCTTATTACCGAAACCGAGCTAAGCGCCATGGCAGCCCCGGCAAACATAGGGTCCAACCGGAAACCCGTAAACGGATACAGCAGCCCCGCCGCAATGGGGATTCCTATAAGGTTATATATAAAAGCCCAGAAAAGGTTTTGCTTTATGGTAGCCATAATTTTTTTCGACAAGTGCAGCGCCCTGCCCACCGATGCCAGGTCGGAATTCACAAGGGTAATATCGGCCACGTTCATAGCAATATCCGTTCCTTTGCCCATAGCCATGCCTGCATCGGCTACGGCCAGTGCTTCGCTATCGTTAATACCATCGCCTACCATTAAAACCTTTTGTCCCCCGGCTTTTGCTTCTTCAATAAACTTCGCTTTTTCATTGGGCATCATTTCAGCCCGGTATTCTTTTATCCCGGCCCCGGTGGCAATGGCCGCAGCGGTTTGCGCGTTATCGCCGGTAAGCATTACTAAATGGTAGTCTTTCTGTAACGCTGCTATAGCCTCTTTCGAGGTTTCTTTCAATGGGTCGGCTATGCCTATAATGGCGGCAAGGTCTTCTCCGGTGCTAAAATACACCACTGTTTTGCCCTGCGCTTTCAGGTCGGCGGCACGCTTTTCAATTTCCGGGAAAACCAGCACCAGTTTATCACTCATCAGTTTGGCGCTTCCCACATAATATGTTTGTCCGGCAGCTTTTGCCTTTGCCCCTTTACCGGTTATAGATTCAAATTCATCTACTTTTATAACACCAGAACTATTTAAATACTTCACCACCGCATCGGCCAGCGGGTGCTCCGATTTTGCTTCAATAGCCGCTAAAACACCGGATAGTTTTTTACTTTCTTTATCCGCCCATATAATTTCTGTTACCTCCGGCTGGCCCTTGGTAATGGTACCCGTTTTATCAAGAACAATAGTGTTTATGCCCTGTATGTTTTCAATCACCTCGGCATTGCGTATCAATATGCCATTGGTGGCGCCCTTGCCCACGCCCACCATAATTGCCGTGGGGGTGGCCAGGCCCAGGGCGCAGGGGCAGGCAATTACCAGCACGCTCAGCGCCGATACCAAAGCCATGTTCAGGTTGCCAATGCCTGCAATAGCCAGCCATGCAATAAAAGTAATAAGCGCTGTTATCAAAACAGCAGGCACAAACACAGCGGCAATTTTATCGGCCAGCTTTTGCACCGGTGCTTTGCTGCCCTGTGCCTCCTGAACGGTTTTTATTATTTGCGCCAAAAAGGTGTCGCGCCCAATTTTCAACGCTTTAATGGTAATACTGCCTTTTTGGTTAATGGTGCCTGCAAACACCTGCGATGCTGTTGTTTTCTCAGCCGGTACAGGCTCGCC
>DASZPC010000084.1:0-1879 GCA_035550455.1 Chitinophagales bacterium
TACCGTTTGTGCGGGCACGATGGCCCTTATGGATGCCGGTGTAAAAATCCGCAAGCCGGTATCGGGTATTGCTATGGGTTTAATTTCAAACGAACAAACCGGCCAAAGTGTGGTGCTTTCCGATATTTTGGGCGATGAAGACCACCTGGGCGATATGGACTTTAAGGTATGCGGTACTGCCGATGGTATTACGGCCTGCCAGATGGATATAAAAATAAACGGCCTTTCGCGCGAATTACTTACCCAGGCTTTGGAACAATCGAAGCGTGGCCGTATGCATATTTTAGGCGAAATGATGAAAATAATAAGCGAGCCGCGTACCGATTATAAGCCACATGCACCACGTGTTGAGTTGATAATGATTGATAAGGAATACATTGGCGCCGTAATAGGGCCCGGCGGAAAAGTGATACAGGAAATGCAGAAAGAAACCGGCACCACTATTGTAATTGAAGAAATTGGCAACCAGGGCCGTGTGGAAATTTTCTCGCCTAACAAAGAGGGTATTGATGCTGCGGTGCGCCGTATAAAGGGCATTGTGGCTGTTCCTGAAATAGGAGAGGTGTACGAAGCCACTGTTAAGTCAATTATGCCTTATGGCGCCTTTGTTGAGTTTATGCCAGGCAAGCAGGGGCTGTTGCATATTTCTGAAATAAGCAACAAACGCCTTGAAAGCATGGATGGGGTACTTAAAGAAAACGAAGTGGTGAAAGTAAAATTGCTGGGTATCGACAACAAAACCGGCAAATTTAAACTTAGCCGCAAAGCCCTGCTGAACGAAAAAGCAGAGCAGAATTAATTGGCTGATATTTGGCAATTTGATAACTTACCAATACAATAAAAAAGGGTTCAGGAACAACAGTAACTGAACCCTTTTTATATTATCGTTTTACCTTACACAAAAGGTAAGGCATGAAGTTGTTTGACCATTAAGTGTCAATTACTTTTCCCTGCTTTAGTTATAAATTAATTTGGCGGTTAAAACAAATTCACTAATTTTCAAATAATGAAGATAACAAGGATTTTTTTTGTTGCAGTTATTGCCATTCTTGGTTTTTCGCGTTGCGAATTGCTGGAGTTAGGCGAGGGGGTTGGTATGGGCGAGGCGGGTGCTGTTGCCGAAAGCGCTGGTGTGGAACTTACTGAAATAGGCGTGGCAGAAGGAACCGAGGGCATGTTGGGCAGGGCTATTATTTCAGATGAACCTGCTTTTTTGCGGGAATTAGAGGAGGTTGAAGTGAGAGGGGCGGTAGAAGGCCGCCCACAATTGTATGTTAAAAACGAGTCTTCTGCCTTTGCAGAAATTGAGGGCCGGAAATATTTAAGGGTTTTCAAAACCATGAAAACCTATCCTGTAAACAATACCATTTTTGCCGTTGAAGGCGAAAATCTCATGCTTAGGCCTGCAAAAAGCTTTTCAGGTAACATCGTAAGTGTTTTAAATCATGGTGATTTGATTACGGAATTATATGAGGACAATGGCTGGTATAAAGTAAGGGTTGCTAAAGCAGGGCAGATACTGGAAGGTTTTATCCCTGTAAATAGTGCTTCACTTGCTTTGCTTGTGGTAGGATATAATGACAAAAATAAACACACAAATGCTACTGGTACAAATGGAAATATTGAAGTAAACTATAAAAAACTGATTAATAATGGCTTTTTAAAAGCAGGGGATAAAACCAGGGTTAGTGTAATTATAGCAAATGCCAACGGCGAATTTTCGGTGCCGCTTTCCAGTGGTATTGCAAACATATACAGTCAAAATGGCTACCTCAGCGATTTTTCCCTGTTTAAATATGAGTTCACTAATACGCCCGGTTTTAACGAGTTTTTTCAGGGTGGCACTACCTGGGCAAAAGGTATCAATTTAAAGCAATAT
>DASZPC010000085.1:0-3508 GCA_035550455.1 Chitinophagales bacterium
AACGCCCACGTTTTTGCAAACGGCTGCCGCGCCTTTATTGGCTAACTGGGCAATTTCGCGCATAGGGTATTTTTTTATAAAGGCGAGGGCAGCTATGCTAATAACCGTATCGCCAGCGCCCGATACATCGGCAGCCTTAATGTTTTTGGCAGGTACAATAAACGAGTTGCCATCGCGGGTAAAACAGAAAATGCCATTGCTGCCCAGGGTTATCATCAGGTTTTTAAATCGGTTTTTACGCCTTAATTCTTCGGCGCCACTGCGCAGGCTCTCTACACTTTTAGGGTTAATGCGGTAGCCTATAGCTTCTGAAAACTCGCGCAGGTTGGGCTTAAACAGGTCCACGTTCTGGTAGTCAAAAAAGTTGCGCTCCTTAGGGTCAACTGTTACCGGTATTTCGTTTTTGGTGGTATAAAGTAGTATCTGTTTAATAAAGTACTTGGTTAGTACGCCCTTGTTGTAGTCCTGCAATATTACCAGGTCAATTTTTTCGTTGGTGGTAATTTTTTTAAACTCTTTAAGCAACAGGTTTTCCTGTATGGTTTCAAGGTCGTCAACATCTTCTTCATCAAAACGCACTACCTGTTTATCCTCGTCAAATACGCGGGTTTTAAGAGTGGTTGTGCGGCCTTTGTGTTGTAGCAGGTGGTTGGTGCGCACGCCGTAATCTTTCAGCATTTTAACCAGCATATTGCCAGTGGCATCTTTACCCACCATTGAAAGCAGTATAGGTTTGGCCCCCAGTTCGAAAATATTAAGGGCTACGTTGGCTGCGCCACCCGGCCTGGATTCTTTGCTTGAAATTTCAACTACCGGTACCGGGGCCTCGGGCGAAATGCGGTTTACTTCGCCAAACAAATAATAGTCAACCATTACATCGCCTATAATCAAAACATTTAGGCCGTCAAAGTCGGGTTTAAAGGGCATTAGCGGTTTGGTTGATTTTGGGTTTTAAATCAGGATAATTTTCCGAAAGCTTCTTTCATTCGCCTACAGGCCTCGCGTAGTTTTTCTTCACTGGTGGCATACGATAACCTGATGCAGGTTTTATCGCCGAAAGATTCGCCGCTAACGGTGGCTACTTTTGCTTCGGCCAACAGGTAAAGCGATATATCTTCAGGTGTGTGCATAGTTTTGCCATTATAGCTTTTGCCAAAATAGCTGCTAACATCGGGGAAGAAATAAAATGCGCCATCGGGCAGGTTTACTTTTACACCAGGTATTTCGCTAAGCAGGGCATAAACAATATCCCTGCGCTTTTTAAACTCTTCCACCATTTTAAAACTTGGTGCAAGGTCAGATAGTAGGGCTGTTTCGCCAGCTTTTTGGGCTATGGAGCAAGTACCCGAGGTAAACTGACCCTGCATTTTTTCGCAGGCTTTGGCCAGCCAGGTAGGGGCGCCAATATACCCCAGCCTCCAGCCGGTCATGGCAAAACCTTTGCTAAAGCCGTTTACCGTAATTACCTGTTCTTTTATATCGCTGAACGAAGCCAGGCTGGTATGCTTGTTGCCGGTAAAATTGATGTATTCGTAAATTTCATCGCACAGCGCAAAAATACCGGGGTGGTTTTTCAAAACGCCTGCTATGGCGGCCAACTCATCATGGCTGTAAACCGAGCCTGTAGGGTTACAGGGCGATGAAAAAATAATCAGTTTGGTTTTAGGGGTAATAGCAGCTTCTAACTGTGCGGCAGTAACTTTAAAATTGTTTTCAATACCTGCATGGATTTCTTTATAACTGCCTTCGGCCAGTTCAACCACAGCGGCGTAACTAACCCAGTAAGGGGCGGGCAACAACACCTCATCGCCGGGGTTAATTAACGATAACACCACGTTGGCAATGCTTTGCTTGGCACCTGTTGAAACCACAATCTGGTCGGTGGTATAATCAAGCCCGTTATCGCGCTTAAACTTAACCGAAATAGCTTTCCGCAGTTCGGGGTAGCCGGGAACGGGCGTGTATTTAGTGTAGCCTTTGTCAATAGCTTCTTTGGCGGCATCTTTAATGTGTTGGGGGGTATCAAAATCTGGTTCGCCCAGGCTAAGGTCAATAATATCAAGCCCCTGCGCCTTTAAATCGCGGCTCATTTTGGCCATTTTAATGGTGGCCGACTCCTGCATGTTATTAATACGGTCTGATACGTAATTCATGTTTGCCTGTGCTGTTGACATGGTTAAAATTATGGCGCGAAAATAGCGCAGGGCAGCAACAATTATTCATAAAAACCCAAAAAATAATTAACTATTTATTCACTGCTTTTGGGCATTACAAACAACAGTTACAGAACAACAGGAACCGAAGTATTTAGGAGTGATTCCTTTAAACAGTTTTTGCATCCACATCTTCAAATAAATGTGGGTAGTGGAGTTTAAGTTCCTGCACAAATAAATCGAAAGGGAGGTCGTCGAACTGGCCGTATTCGTGCAGGTATTCCATGTATTGTTTACCACTTTGGTGCTCTTGGAAAATGGAGTCGTGTTCGCCGTCAAATTCAAGTGGGGCCACGCCAAAGCGGTCGCAAAGGGTTTTATTAAAGGCAGGGGTGCATTTTACCCATTTATTATCCAGCCAAAACTCGTTGTAGCCATGAAACACAAACTTATCGCTGCGCAGCATATCAATAAATTTTTGCGTGGCCAGGTGGTTTTTTACTATTGAAAAACCCAGCCTGGAGGGGATGCCCCAAACCCTGCCTACTGCACAAAGCAATAACGATTTTTCAACACAATAACCGCGGCCATGCTTAAGCGTAATGCTGGCCGAAATTGCTTCGGGTTTAAGGATAAGGTTATTGGGGTCGTACAGTATTTCATCGCGTACGGCATAGTAAAGGTCAATAGCCTTTTGCTTATCGCTTTTTTCGGCGCTGGTTTTTGCCTTGGCATAAGCAATCACATCGGGGTTATCGCTGTCAATAAAGCGCGTGGGGCGCAGGTAAGCTTCAAAGTTATCGGTCACTGGTTCTCCTTATTTTTTCTTACAACAGCTTTTACCTTCTGTATGTTCGCAGGGTTTGCCTGCCATGCCGCATTTGCCCATCTCGTTCCCCATACCCATACAGCAATGCTGGCCGCCACAGGCTTTGGCACATTCTTCCTTGCTCATAATACAACGGCCGCGTTCGTGCATCATTTTTTCGCATGTTTCTTTGCCCATCATTTTGCAGCACATACCCGAATCCATCAGCACACTATCGCCCATCATTTTGCAGCAGCCACTTGCCATGGCGCTGTCCATCATGCAGTGTCCATCGCCCATATCCCTGATAATCATACGTTCTTCGCGTACGTTGTCCCTGCAACTGCCATGGCAATGGTGTGCATGGCGTACCACCCCGCCTATTAAGGCCAATAGCGAAAGGATAATAATTAACCAGGCCAGGCCTTTAAAAAGCGGGCCCATAAACTCGCGGGTGGCTTTCATTAGCAGGTAAACACCGGCGGCAAATGCTAAAATCAACAACGGAACAGCAACCATATTTTTTATTTTTACGGGCGTAAAGATA
>DASZPC010000086.1:0-9586 GCA_035550455.1 Chitinophagales bacterium
AAAAGCCTTTGCCACTACCAGCCTGGGCCCCACCCGCGATAACCGCATGAAACCCGATATTTCGGCCACCGGTAGTACCATCCTTTGCACCGGCGATTCAAACGATATAGCGCTCAGCATCCATAGCGGCAATGGCTACAAAGTAGCCGCCGATGGCAAGCATAAGCGAAATGGCGGAACTTCCATGTCATCGCCCATTGTAGCGGGCATCGCGGCTTTGTATCTTCAAAAACGCCCCACCGCCTGGTGGAACGAAGTGAAACAGGCATTGATATGCACCGCCGTGCAGGATTCTTTTACCGGTACAGTGCCTAACTACACTTACGGTTATGGTAAGGTAAATGCTTTTCAAATGCTTACACATCAATGCTTTGTTTACGGCGCCACCGATACCGGCTGCCTTAACTATAACCCATTAGCCACATTAGATACCGGCGGTTGCGTGCCTAAAGTTTATGGCTGTACCGATTCCGCTGCTTTAAATTATAGTGCGTCTGCCAATGTAAACGATAATTCATGCTTATACGCAGTAGCAATACGGAATTTAGACGGCACCCATATTGCACTGGCGGTTATGCCTAACCCTTTTAATAACCAAACCACCTTTAGCTTTGTAAACGATGGCTATGCTTTTAAACAGGGCGAAATTGAAATAGTAAACCAGCTTGGCAGCGTAGCCGATAAATTAGCCATAGGGCAAAATTCGGGCAACTATGTTTACAATAACACTAAACTTGCAGCCGGTATTTACTTTTACAGGCTAAAGCTTGATAGTAAAGTGGTAAAAACCGGTAAACTTGTGGTTGAATAAATGAAGCTGCACACGCTATGAAAAAGGTATTGATTTTAAATAACGAGGAAATAAAGCAAAAAACACGCCGTATTGCCTACCAGGTGGTGGAAGACAATTACGATGTGGACGAACTGGTTATTATTGGCATTAAGCCAAATGGCTATAGTTACGCGCAGCAATTAAAAGCCGAAATAGAAAAGATAGAAAAAATAAAAGTGCTGTTGCTGGAATTAGAGCTTAATAAGTTAAAACCTATTGAGCACGAAATAAAACTGGAACTGGGCAAAAAAAGCCTGGATAATAAAACAGTAATTGTAGTGGATGATGTGGCTAATACCGGCAAAACCCTCTACTATGCCTTAAAACCGGTAATGGAGTTTTCGCCGCGAAAGGTGCAGGCCGCCGTGTTGGTTGACAGGCAGCACAAACTATTTCCCGTAGCGCCCGATTTTGTAGGCCTTTCGCTTTCCACCACCATGCAGGAACACATCCGTGTTGAGTTTGCCCCCAATGGCGAGGGTACGGCTTACCTTACCTGATTTTAAAACCGCTACTGGCTTTTGCTGCGCAACTGCGCCGCGTATTCATGTATTTTCAACCCCGAAATTTTGGCATCAATGAAGCTTTGTACAATTGGCAGCAGGGGTACGTGTGGGCTTTGAGCTTCGCCACCGGCAGCAGTTTGCAGCTCTGCTTTCAGTTTTTCAAGCTCGCCTTTTACCGCATGGTAATCGCTAACTTCCGATAGTTTTCTGAACACCTTTAACAGCACCGTTTCAAATTGGCCTTTATAATCGTTGCGCAAAAAATAACGGTTTACGTTTTGCAAGGTATTGTTTACATACACCATGTTACCGGTTTCAAGGTGGCTTATAAACTCGTACACGTAAAGCATTAAAAGGGCATCAAGCCGCACCCCGGCATCATAGTTGGTCAAAAAATCTTCGCACAAATCCAGGGCGCCATTATAATCGCCATATTCCACACATGCCGAGGCACAGGTAATGGTTATGGCCAGCCTTATATCGGGCCGCAACCGGTGTTTAAATTCACTTAGCTTTTGCCGGGCATCATGTAACGTACCATTCAGTTTTTCAGTATCCCCCTTAAAATCAAACAAAGTTATAGCCAGTTGGGTATAATAAACAAACTGTGCGGTTTTCTCTGTCAGGTTATGTGTGGGTAAGCCCTGTAATTCATCAAGGTATCCGGCCAGTTCTTTCCAGCGCCGGGTAAAATAGCAGGCTTGTGTGGCCTGTGCATAAGCCCAAAGCACCTGCATGGTGGCCAGGCCTTTTCCGTTTTCCCCCTTTATATACGCAAGCAGCGTCCGTGCCTCTTCAAAAAAATTTTCCCAATGGTTTATTATCTGATAATAGTGTAACCGCAGGGTATGGAAAATAAACCGCGAGGGCGGGGTATTGGCCAGGTCTGCATGCTGCACCAAATCGTTTTCAAAAATCTGTTTCAGCCGGGCGGCATCATCTTCATTCCGCGCCTGCATGGTTTTGCGCATAATACGCAGTTGCTGCACCAGCAAAGTATCATAGGCATGAAACCGCCCCATCTGTTCCAGCAATTCACCGCGGGCAGCTATCCAGTTGTTTACATCCTCAAATTCGTTCCGCTTATCGGCCAAAAATTCGTTCGATGCCTTGTAAATACTTTTGCCAAGTGCCTCCCATTTTTCAATAAAGCTACCGTTTGTTAGCGCCTTATTAACCGTTTCCTCCGATAGTTCTGCCGCTTCCTCCTCAAGGCCCCTGTCTTCTAAAATATTAATCCGGGCAAGGTCATACGCCGTTCCAAACCCCTGTATATTCTCTTTGTGGTACCAGGCCAGGGTTTCTACCAGCAAACCGAAAAGATAGCTTCGTAATTGTGCCGTATTCTTATCAAGTTTGGCACGCTTAAGTCGGTTTTGTATCCGCTCCTCATCAAAGCTTTCCTCGGCATCCAATAATTCAAACAAGGCCAGCGTATGGCTTTTACCTTTCGAATCATCTTTTATGCCATAACGCCTGAAGTATCTTTTCTCTTCAGCATTTAAGCTTTTTACCAAGTTGTAAAGTTCCTGCACGGCAGCTTTAATTTAAATGTAAATATATGGTTTTCAATAACATAAATCAATTACAGGCAGCTACATTCTCATTTTAGCTATTAAGTTGAATTGCCCTTAAACACCTGGCTTGGCACTTTTGCCTTGCAAATTGAATTAAACAGCTTAAAACCAACAGTTATGAATCTTACGAAATTGAAAAAAGGTATAACCATGTTTCTCGCCCTGGCGCTTATCATATTGGCATCCTGCCACCATGGTGATGATAACAATAGTGGCAACGGCAGTTGCCCCGGTACTGTTATTGCCACCTGGAAGGTTGACGGCACATCATACAGCAGTTCAACATCAGAGTTTATAGATGTCAGCACCGCATGGGGGCTCGTACTGGTAGCCTGCTCTAACGACGGGCACGACCGCAGTTTAGCTTTTAACCTGTTGCCCCTGCCGCTTACCCCAGGCACTTACCCCCTGCAATACAAATCAGGGCACGGCGAGTTATGGAACAATACCGGCAGCGGCACATATATCATATCCAACGGCGGCGATACTTACTATACCGATACTACCGGCATTAACAGTACCGGCACTATTACAGTTACCAGTGTTGACACAGTGAACAAGAAATTCTCCGGTGGCTTTTCTTTCCACGCCACAAACGATGCCGGGACTGAGACCGTGAACATTACCGATGGCGTACTAAACAATGTTAACTACCAATAAACCAAAAACAACAACACAATGAAAAGGAACATCATTAAACTTACAGGGGCAATATTAGCCCTGGCCGCAATCAGCGCCTGCCATAAAGACAACACCGACCCTAACAACAATAACAATGGCGATACTTACGCCCACATCCAGTTGGTGGATGCATCGCCAAGCGAACAAAACTGCGATTTTTACGATGGCGGCAGCGCCACTAACCCAATTACCCCCGGGGCTTATTACCTGCTGGCCACCGATTACCGCCAGGTGCTGCCTGCACAGGCCGCATTTACGGTTAAAGACTTTACCCGCACGGCCATAACAACGCCTACACTCAGTGTTACAGCAGGTGGGGTTTATACCTTCTTTATTTGCGATACCTTTCCGAATGTTACTTATGTGCTTACTAAAGATACCGTTCCCACCAGCCTGCCTGCTTCAACCGGGGCGCTAAAATTTGTAAACGTATCGCCTAATGCCGGGCCGCTCAGTTACCGCATAAGGGGGGGCTCAATTCTAGCCTCAAACCTTCAATACGGGGGTACCCATCCCAATGCATGTGCCAGCAGTTTTATCAACGTGCCACAGGGTTACCAGGTTATTGAGGTTCTGGATGCCAATACCCTGCAGGTAATAGACAGCCTGCCGCTATATACGCTTAGTGTAGATGCCGGGAAATCGTACACCATCTGGACAGGTGGTTTCAGGGGCATCAACTCTGGCGACAACAGGATTCAGTCATTCTACACCTACGATGAAATTGTTCAATAATCCGGGGCTGTAAATAACCGCTTTATGAAAAACAACGCACACACAGCAGCCCGGTATGCAAATAATCCGGTAGGCGGCAATGGGAAAAAGGAGAGCCCGTTAAAGCCCGCCGGTAGGGTAAAAAAGAAACAGGCCGGGAGTTTTACTCCCCCTGTTTTTTTCAGCCCGCCAAGCATTTGTGTGCTAAGCCTGAGGTTTGAAGGGAATTAAAAACAAGCCACTCCTCTACTGTTTAACAGCCCTTAAAAGGCGCTCCTCCCACTTCAAAGCAATATGATAAAAAGCCAAACTGTAGTTTGGCTTTTTTGTATGTAATATTGGCTTATTGTTACTTTAATTCGGCTTTTTATAAAATCAGATGGGTTTTTTAAAAAAGTAATTCACAGTTGTTGGAAATTACTTTGCATACATGTAGTTACAGTTTGTTGTTTTGATAAATCTATTTCGCTTCAAACCGGACACAACATGCTGCAATTAAACCTTAAAAGAATCTTCAAAGCACGGGCTATTGAGCAGCCCTATAAGTTTTTGGTTAAAAATGGGTTTGTACCTTTTACAGCGCATAAATACAAGAATGGCAAGGTGGAACACATGCGACTTGACCACATTGAAAAGCTGTGTATTCTACTCAACTGTACACCCAACGATATTTTTGACTGGACGCCAAACGACCTGCTCGACGACCACCCCAACCACCCGCTGCAACGCATAAGGCGCAGGGAAAAGAAAATTGAAATCAATAAACTGCTTTCAAAAATGAGCCTGGAAAAGCTGGAAGAAATTGAAAAGCTGATAGCCGAAGCCAATTAGGTTTTTGCAAACAACTGCCTGAACAATGGCCGGGTAAGATAAAATACAATTACCGAGGCCACACAAATGCCTAAAAGCCCACCCGACAAATCGCCGGAGGCAATGCGGGTGGCATCGCCAATACCATTGGCAACAAAAATACCAACTACGATAGCCCACCCCCATTTACGGCGTTTAAACCAACCGGCTATTGCTATGGCAAAAACAATGGCCAGCAGTGTAAATGCTATACCTATAGCCATGCCATAGGGCAACATTTGTTCGTGCCCTTTGGGGTTCATTTGCCATATAGCATCAAGTGCAGTACCTGGGTTAATAAGGGTAAATGCCGATGTAAGCAACATTGCCACGCCAAACACCAGAAAAAAGCCTGTAAAGTAAAAAGCAGCCAAACGGATTTTCATAATAACAATACGGCTATAAACACCTATAGCTGCAAAATAACGATTATTTACCGCAGCGCTACAAGCTTATATTCCCTTTGGGTACCTCAATTTCCACGCTTTGGGTAGCCGTATTATCTGCCTTCCATAAATCGCTGGTAGCCGCGTACAACTTTACCACCAACTTTACTTTATAGGCTGCATCTGTTAAATGTGCCTTTATGCCGGCTAATTTTCCAATATCTTCCAGTACAATTTGCTGGGTAATATGTCCGTGCTGGGTAAGCACGCCTAAATAGCCCACATTAAAATTATCATCGTACCCCACTGTTTTTATCATATAAAACAGAAAGTATTTCCGGTCGGGAGCTACTTTTCCGCCTAGGGTAACATTGCCATTTATGGTCATAATGGTTTGCGTACCGCCAGCATCCTTTTTAATGGAAACATCCTCAGGTTTAACACTAATTTCATAACCGGTAGCAGGGGAAGGTTTAAACGCTGAACATATAATTGCCAGCAAGGCAATACCAAGAACGTACTTTTTCATAACAAAATAGTTTTAGGGATTGTATAATTTATGCGCCTCCAAAGAAACCCCAATTACATGGCAATGTCAATCACCGAATAGATGATAATTTGTTAAATAACAATGAGTATTGTACAGGCCGAAACAGGCATTTTATAAACCCTGTTTTCACTTTAAATTCGGTAATATAGCCGGTAAAACAAACGCAAAGTGTATTCAAAATTACCCCGTATTCTATTCTTTACCCTGCTTTTAATGTGTGGTAAACTACAGGCCCAGCAGCCTTTTACTGATACTGCCGGTAGCCTTGTACCGCTTACCGGTTATGTGGATATGCACGCCCACCCGCGCGGCGATTTGGCCTATGGCGACCAGCTTTTTTATGGCGCTCCCTATGGCGATATAAGCGTAGCGCTGGGTAGTTGTAAGGAAGACCACAGTAAAAACCTGCTACGCGCCGTACTGGCTGAACAAACCGAACAGCAATACAACAAAAACTGGAAAGATAGCAAACAAGGCTACCCCAATTTTACCACCTGGCCTGCCTGGTGCAGCATTTTACATCAGCAAATGTGGGTTGACTGGATAAAACGTGCGCATGAGTTAGGTGGGCTTAATATTATGGTGGCGCTGGCAGTGGGCAACCATTGCATTGCATCGGCTGCGGGGGGCAATGCCCCTTATGACGATGAAGATGTGTTGCTAAGCTGCATACAGGGCATTAAAGACTTGGTTGCCCATTCCGATTTTATGGAAATAGCCCTCACCCCAGCCGATGTAAGGCGCATTGTTACCAGTGGCAAACTAGCCATAATACTGGGTAGCGAAATGGATAATATCGGTAACTTCTACTCCCCCGCCGACCACTACAAAGCCAGTTTTAACCCAACCCCTACTAACGAAGAAATACAGGCCGAACTGGACAAACTTTGGAATTTGGGGGTGCGGTATATTTTCCCGGTACACCTGATGAATAATTTTTTTGGGGGTACCTCGCTAATAATGGGTACGCTGAACGTAGCTAACAAATTCAGTACCGGCGCCGAATACATACCCGAAAAAGTTAGCACCAAAGAAACCGGCATTGCCTTCAGGCTCGAACATCCTGCAACAGGCTTAAACGCCATGGCAAAGATGTTTATGCCCCTGTTGCTGCCGAAAAATGTAAACCCGGCGCGAATTAAAAATTATACCTTTTGGGATACTATACCTGGCTATGGCATGAGAAACTCCGAAGGTATAACCGAACGTGGCCGGTTTGCCATTAAATACATGATGCACAAGGGTTTTTTGATTGATATTGACCACATGAGCGAAAAAATGGCCGATGAGGTTTTAAAAATGGCTTTGCAAAACAATTACCCGGTAAACAGCGGGCACAACGGCCCGCGCACGGCCAATGGTACCGAGTTTCAGCGAACACTGCAACAATATGCCCAACTTAAACAACTGGGCGGCATGGTGGGGCTTGACCATGCCAACAACGCAACTGAAATGGTTGAACTGTTCCATAAAGTAGCGCAAATTATGGGCTATGCCCACATAGCGGTAGGCACCGATGTAGGCGGTTTTAGCCCGCAGCCCCGCCGCGATACCACCATCCATTTGGTATATAGTGCCTCCTTCCCTGCCTGTAAAACAGGCAACCGCACCTGGGATATAAATGTGGATGGCGTTGCCCACTACGGGCTTTGGGCCGATTACATACACAGTTGGCCACTGGCAGGGCTTACCAGCCGCGAAATGAAAACCTTCATGAGTTCCGCCGAAGATTTTACGGAGATGTGGGAGAAATGCGAAAACCGAAAACAAACAGTTACATTTTAATTTAAATGGAAAAATGAATAATTACGCTCCTTAGTTTGTATATGGTTCAATACCTCAACGATATAAACCACCTTGCCCGCACCTCACTTGAACGGATAATGTTCGATTGTAACTTATAAGTCCATTTTACAAAGCCAATGCTGAAAACTAATGTAGCGGCTCTATAGCTATAATCGCTGCTTATCAAGCAAAACACAACCGATATTGGCTATTTTCATTATCTGGACTCCCCATTATCATTTCTAAATCAAAATGATAATGATAATCAGCGTTCTATACAGGCTGTTTTTTGTGGATAACGTGTTAATTGCTGTTGGTTATTTTAACCTTTCAGGGTGCGCGGTTTTTCTATTTTCGTTCCCCCTATAAAAGTAAAAAGCTACAGGCTGTTTACAGGACACTTGATAGAATACTGAATTGAATTATGCAGTTAACAACCCTTGAAATTAAAGGCTTTAAAAGCTTTGCCGAAAAAACCACCATCCACTTTAACAACCGTATAACCGGTGTGGTGGGCCCCAATGGCTGTGGCAAGTCTAATGTGGTGGACTCCATCCGCTGGGTGCTGGGCGAGCAGAAAACATCCATGTTGCGCCTCGAAAAGATGGAAAACCTGATTTTTAACGGCACTAAAAGCCGCAAGCCATCGGGCATGGCCGAGGTATCGCTTACCTTCGAGAACACCAAAAACCTGGTTTCCAGCGATTATAAAACCATTACCATTACCCGCCGTCTTTTCCGCGATGGCGAAAGCGAATACCTGCTCAATGGGGTTGCCTGCCGCTTAAAAGATATTACGTCGCTTTTTCTCGATACCGGGGTAAGCAGCGATTCGTATGCCATTATTGAACTGGGAATGGTGGACGAAATTTTGAACGACCGCGATAACAGCCGCCGTAAATTGTTTGAGCAGGCCGCAGGTGTTTCTAAATATAAAAAACGCAAAAAGGAAACTATTGATAAGCTGAAAAGCACCGATGCCGACCTGGAACGTGTAAAAGACCTTTTATTTGAAATTGAAGGGCAACTTAAAACACTTGAAACACAGGCTAAAAAAACCAAGCGCTACTACGAATTAAAAGACGAATACAAAGAACTTAGCCTGCTGCTGGCCAAATACAACCTGCAAAGCTACAAGGAAACCTTTAAAAGCCTGGAAGAGCAAAAGCAAAAAGAAGACGACCGCAAGCTTGAGCTGGAAACCCTGATTACACAGGCAGAAGCTAGCTTAGAGAAGGAAAAACTTGACAATGTTGACAAAGAAAAAGCCCTTTTCGAGGTTCAGAAAAAGCTGAATACACTAGTGGCCGGTGTAGGCGAAAAGGAAAACGAAAGAAACCTGCTTAGCTCGCAAATAAAATACGCCCTCGATAAAAAAGATACCGCTTCAAAACAAATTATTGAGGCCAGCGACCAGGTTGAAAAACTGAAACTTTCAATAGATAAACTGAATATTGACCGCGAAAGCGAGGATGGCATACTGAGTACCCGTAAACAGGAACTGGCCGTGCTGGAAGGGCAGTTGAATGAAATACGCGGGCAGCATGCCGGGTTAAAAGACACCCTTACTTCCGAGCAAAAAGCTTTCTCTGAAAAAGAACGCCAGATTTTTGAACTGGAAAAAAAATTGGCCGTAAACCGCAGCAGCAGCGAAAGCCTGCATCGCGACCTTTTTCAAAGCGAGGAAGATGTACAGAAAAAACGGG
>DASZPC010000087.1:0-2719 GCA_035550455.1 Chitinophagales bacterium
TTGAGCCCGGCACCAACAGTTTAAAGTGCAGCCAATGCGGAACTGTTAATCAAATAGGGGCCGGCCCTGTAAAGGTGGAAGAAACGGACTTTAATAAGTTTCTGGGGGATCATGTTATTTCAGGCCACGACAAATTGGAGATTATAACTGTTAAATGCTCGTCCTGTGGCGCCGAATCGAGCCTTAAACCCAACTTAACCAGCGATAACTGCCCTTTTTGCGATTCTCCTTTAGTTATAAAGGGTGGTACCACTAATTCGGTACTAAAACCCAAATACCTTTTACCCTTTGCTGTTACCCAAAAGGATGCCTATGCCGATTTTGGCAAATGGCTGAAAGGGCTTTGGTTTGCCCCCAACAACCTGAAGAATTACGCTGATAAAGCCGAAAAGCTGAATGGCATATACATTCCTTACTGGACTTATGATTCGGATACCAGCAGTTCATATACTGGATTAAGAGGCGATAACTATACCGTTGAGGAACAATATACTACCACCGAAAATGGACAGGATGTTACCCGCACGCAAACCGTTACAAAAATACGATGGTCGCCGGTTTCGGGGTCGTTGGCTCAACGGTTTGATGATGTATTGGTATTGGCCAGCAAGTCATTGCCGGAGGCTTATGCCTATGCTTTAAATCCCTGGGACCTTACGCATTTAGACGGATTTAAGGAGGATTACCTAGCCGGGTTCAGGACTGAAATTTACCAGGTAGATGTTAAAGAAGGCTTTGGTAAAGCCAAAAGCCTGATGGATGTGGAAATACGAAAACTGGTTTGCCGGGATATTGGCGGCGATGAACAAAAGATTGAAACCCTGGAATCTAATTTTAACGATATTACCTTTAAGCACATTTTGCTGCCCATTTGGTTAAGCGCATACAGATATAATAACAAGGTGTACCATTTTATGATTAATGGCCGCACCGGCCAGGTACGTGGCGAACGGCCATATAGCTGGGTAAAGATAGGCTTCGCTATTGCGGCCGGTATAGCCTTAATAGCCATAATTATTGCTTTATGCCAATGACCGATTAACCCATAATTTACATTATGTAAAGTAATAGAATAAAAATAAAGGGCTACTTAAACTATAGCCCCTTTATTTTTATTCGGCTATATACATCTCAATATTCTTCAA
This sequence comes from Chitinophagales bacterium, assembly GCA_035550455.1. GTDB lineage: Bacteria > Bacteroidota > Bacteroidia > Chitinophagales > LD1 > Bog-950. The sequence continues at coordinate 1,146 of DASZPC010000087.1, forward strand.
CGCTCTGTTGTTTTGTGCATTATCAGGTTCCAGGGCCTTAACCCTATCAAAATATGTTTTTGCCTTAAGAAACAATTCCTTACGCTTTCCTTTTAATTCTGCTGCTTTCTGGTTGTCAGCATCAGAATTTCCTAATGCATTCATCTGATCTCCATATACATTGGCCTTTTTAACATAATGCACGCCCAAATTGAAAAGACAAGTTGCATTTTTTGGGTTTATTTCAATGGCCTTATTATACGCATCTATACTAGAATCTACAGGACCTATCGTTTCATAAGCATATCCTTTTATAAACCAAAGTTCATCATTATTCGGCAGTTGTTGCATGGCGCGGTTAATAAAGGTAAGTGCCGATGCCGGGCTGTGGTTGTCAAGAAAAATATTTATTTTATCAATCAGCAGTACCGGATCGTTAGGGTATTTAGACAATCCGCTGTCAACTGCAGCCCTGTATGTAACGGTATCATTTATCTGCCTTAAATCGGCGGCATATTTTTCATAAGCTATTGAATCTGATTTATAGGCAATCCATTCCTTAAGTACTTTTATAGCTACATTTATTTTGCCTGCATTTTCAGCACTTTTGGTGGAATTCATAAAAATTGACTCTTCTCTTATGGCGGGTAATTGCCCCCTTACATTTAGCATAGAGTCTACATCCATAAGCGAATGAAACAAAGTATATGCCTGGATATAGTTCTTTGCTTGGTAGGCTTCTACTCCATCGTTAAAAACTACTTTTTCAATATAATATAAGTGTGTGTAAACGTCGGGCCACCAATCCCTGGGCTTTTTATCATCAACAGCATAAAATCGTTTAAAGGCGGCAATTGCTTCCATTCCTGCTGTTTGAAATTGCTTATTCAGCACCGTATCTAAAGCCACTTTGGTATATAACATCCCTCTGTAAAACCATGTTTTACTGGCGTTAATTGTAGCTGCATTTACCGCCGCCGAATCGCTACACTTCATACCACCTATCAAATCATCTGGCCCACCGCCATGGATATAACTATCCAAAGCATTAAAAACACAGATGTTATTGCCATTTTGTGCTTTGGCACTATAAAACATGGCAAGCGAAATAATAAATACCGGAAGTATCTTTTTCATGCTTTTATATTTTGAGTATGTATGGGTTAATTTAAAAATCGTGCCAAAATACAAAACCCGATTTGTTTTGACACGCTCTTTTTACGGTTTTGGTTATTCAGCACTTTCGCCCGATTCGTCGGCAGACCCGAGTTCGCCATCCTCATCAGCATTGTAGTTTAGCTTGCCATTTTCAATTTTGGCAACTGCTGCTATTTCGTCCTTTCCGTCCAGCTTTATAATGCGTACGCCTTGTGTGGCCCTGCCCATAACGCGTAGCTGCTCTACTGCTATGCGGATAGCTATACCGGATTTATTGATAATCATAACATGGTCATTATCAGTAACATTCAATATAGCAATTAAATACCCGGTTTTATCGGTTACACTGATGGTTTTAACGCCTTTGCCCCCCCGGTTAGTTATACGGTAGTCTTCAATATCGCTACGCTTACCATATCCCCTTTCAGAAAGCACCA
>DASZPC010000088.1:0-8892 GCA_035550455.1 Chitinophagales bacterium
GGGTAATCGGTTTCGGTAAAGGCGTAGCTGTATTGCTCTTTTATACCCAGTTCCGTAGGGTAATCGCAATATATATTCATGGCTTTGCCCGATATGTAATTCAGCGCCCTTATATCATCAAAGCCACCGGTGTGGTCTTTGTGGGCGTGGGTCATTAATATGGCATCCACATGGCGAACATCTTCGCGTAAAAGTTGTTGGCGGAAATCGGGGCCGCAATCCACTATAATAGTAGTAGTGGCGCTTTTTACCATTATAGAGGTGCGCAGGCGTTTATCGCGCGGATCAGCAGATTTACAAACTTCGCACTGGCAACCAATAAGCGGAACCCCGCCCGATGTACCCGTGCCAAGAAATGTTACCTGCATAACTCAAGATTAGCACATTTGCGTGAAAAAGCACAACCCTAAACGCCTTTTACTTTTCAAACAGGGTGTCGGCTTTGGCAGTTTTTATTTGCGTAAGCAGTTCGGTTGATTCGCTGGAAAGGTTTTCCAGTTCAAGCCCTTCAATGGCTACCAAAATCTCCATCATCGAGTTTATACGGGCTTCCAATTCGTGGAATTTATTTATTACCACCACCTTCCTTTTCTCTAATATGCAGTACCCGTTCTGAAAATTCCCTTTTTCGTAGCGTACCGTATAGCCCCCCTCCTTAAAAATATCCTCTATTTTTTTCAGTAACGCCGGATTATATTTGAAGTTCATTATTATCGCCCTTATTTGTTAATTGTTCCTACCAGTTATATAGTCAAAACCAAAACGAAAATATTTGCATTAAATTTCCATTCATGCACAAGAAACTAACACTGTTGATATTCTTGTTCCCAACCATGTTGTTTGCCCAAATTGATTTTACTAATGGGGCAATTACCATTGATTTTGGTAAGAAGCACAAGTTTCAGGATTCAGTACAACAGCAACAGCAGGATAGTATTGAAAACTCGCAAACTATACCGGGCAGCGATGTTGACGATTACAACCAGTCAGTTCAAAAACACCGGAAGCAAAAAGAGAACAGCCAGCCCGAAATAGTGGATGATTGGAAGAAGAACGGCATTTTCAAGGCTATTTTCCATGCAGGCATAAATGGCTCGCAGGTTGATGGTGATGGTTATGCCGGTTATAACCTGATGGGTTTCCAGGGGGGCATTGGGGCGCTGGTGCGTTTTCATAAATACTTTTCAACCAGTATAGAAATCAACTATACTATGAAAGGGGCCAAACAGAAATTCATTGAGTCAGCGGCGGGTACCGATTCCTCTACAAGGCAATTGTACCGGGTACAATGGGACTATATTGAGTTACCCATATCCATTAATGTACAGGATAAAAAGCTGGTAATGTTTAGCCTTGGACTCGCACCCGCAGTAATGGTGCGCTACCGCGAGCGAAACGAAAACGGTGATGACGATACCAATGCCCCACCCGATGGGCAGCCGCGCCGGTTCGATTTAAGTGCTTTCGGCTCTCTGCATTTTTTAATACAGCAGCATTATGGCATTGGGTTGAAGTTTTCGTATTCACTTCTTAAAATACGGGGGCCGCAGTACCCGGGTCTTACCCGGGTGGCCGGTGAATACAATAATGTGCTTTCACTTAACTTTATGTACATCCTCGATACGGTAAAGAAGAAAAAGTAACCGGCACCTTCAATATGGACTAAATTATAGCTGGGGGTTATGGGATTTTTTATTTGGGTTATATTTTATGTGGCCTCAGTTATAGAGCGGTTTAATTTTAATCAAAAATACTATGTTTGTTTTTTTATAAGAAGCCAGTAGCGTAAAAATGCTTTTTAACTCCCTACAATTTATATTCTTTTTCGTCATTACATCTCTGTTATATTTTTTATTAGCGCACAAGCATCGGTGGAAACTTCTGCTAATTTCCAGTTGCTTTTTCTACATGGTTTTTAAACCTATTTATATTCTAATACTCTTTACTACAATCATTATTGATTTTATAGCAGGTATTTTAATTGCACGTTGTACAGGCCACAGACGTAGGCTTTTGCTTTTAGCAAGTATTGTGACAAATGTAGGTGTGCTGGCCATTTTTAAATATTATTATTTTCTTGATTCAAATATAACCAGGTTGTTTTCGCTGTTCGGGTACACTTTACATTTTCCATCATTTTTAATACTACTGCCTATAGGTCTATCTTTCCATACTTTTCAGGCAATGAGCTATACTATCGAAGTATACAGGGGTAATCAAAAGCCCGAAACAAATTTCGGTATTTATGCCCTATATGTTATGTTTTATCCGCAGTTGGTTGCAGGGCCAATAGAACGTCCGCAGAACATGTTGCACCAGTTTTATGAAAAGCATCATTTCGAATTTGAAAGGATTAAAGCAGGCCTGATGCGTATGACATTTGGTTTTTTTAAAAAGGTGGTTATAGCTGACAGGTTAGCTGTAATTGCTAATGATTCTTTTAATGATATATCAAACCATAATGGACTTACAGTGCTTTTTTCTACTGTAGCATTTAGTTTTCAAATTTACTGCGATTTTTCAGGGTATTCTGACATTGCTTTAGGTTGTGCACAGATATTAGGTTTTAAATTAATGGAAAATTTTAATGCGCCGTATTTTGCTGAGAGTATATCGGAATTTTGGAGCCGGTGGCATATATCATTAAGCACTTGGTTTAGGGATTATGTATATATACCACTGGGAGGTAACCGGGTAAAAGAATACCGTTGGTATTTTAACCTCATGGTTGTTTTTATCCTTAGTGGTTTTTGGCATGGAGCTAATTGGAAATATATGGTTTGGGGAGGACTTCATGGCTTTTATCTGATTTTTGCAAATATTAAAAACAAAGCTTTGAGGAAACTTAGAAAAACAATAATGCGGGTGCCTTTTTACACTTTAATCAATCAACTTATTGTTTTTGTATTGGTGGCAGTGGCCTGGATATTTTTTAGAGCAAATTCTTTTCATGATTCATTAGTCGCAATTTTAAAAATTATTTCTTTAAATGGGCGCCAAAAGCTGCAATTGTCTTTTAATAGTTTCGAAATAATGTTTAGTGTGCTGCTTGTTTTACTCTTATTGGTTAAAGAAAAATATGTAAAACAGATACCGACAAATGATAATATTGTTTTTTTTACCCTGTTTTCAATGCTGGGCTTACTCTGTTATTTATTTGGATATTTTAGTGATGCCGGTTTTATTTATTTTCAGTTTTAGTGCATGAAAAGATTTTTCGTATATGTTGCTTTGGGATTTTTTTTGGCCATTTACACAATGGCTACATTGCCTGAAATTACCAAATATGTGTTTGAATTAAATATATTACCCAGGCTACATGACTTTGGTGATCTTTATAATTTATCCTTTCTACATTCATTCAAGCGATTCAATCCGCCTTGTTCTTATAGCCCACCTAGATTCCCAAATCATAAAAAAAAAATAACCCTATTTTTAATAGGGGATAGTTTTACGGAGCACATGGTCGACTCCAATTTTATTGCGGATAGTTATCAATATATACATTGGGAAGATCAATTACGTACTTCGCTTGACACAAGCCATTACAATGTTCTGATAATTGAGTCTGTAGAAAGAGAATTAAAGCGTTTTCAAGGCAAGTGTAATAATTTGGTTATAAAAGGGGGATTGGATAAAAGTGTTTATGTACATAGATACGAACAAACCTTTACGGATAAACTTACTGAATATATTTTCGGAAGGGGCATTATTGAGTCTAATTTGGAACTCATAGCTTTTGATAACTCAATATGTAATAAGATGAAGGAAATAAAGGCAGGATTGAATTATTCGCTTTTTTCCCGTTTAGCCCCTTCTGTGGTAATTTCAAACAATGGTAAGATGTTGTATTATAAGGCTACAGTAGATAGTTCTTCACCTGAATCTTCATTTGTTAAATTACCTGAAGCTACAATTAATAGGCGTGTAATAGGGATGAATAACTTGTCCAAAAGATATGCTGTTGAAGGATTTAACCTGATTATTTTTTCAATTATTCCTAATAAGGTCTCAGTGTTAGACTCGAACTTGTATAGCTACAACCATCAAATAGAGCGGATACAGAATAACCCAGAACTGAATGTTAATTATGTTAACGCATACCATCTATTACAACAGCTCGGGGGAAATGGGTATTATTATAATGATACACACTGGAGTTGTGAAGGTCGTTATGCCTGGCTGGATTCAATAAATGAAGATATTCTTAAGGCGTACAATTATAGATAGTTCAAACTTGCCAAACGGCTTTATTACCGGGCTTTTTTATGTCAAAAAGCACCCTTTTCAGGCGGCTTATCAATTATTTTTTTGTGTTTAAAGTCTCCCCTTTAGGGGAGGTTTAGAGGGGTTGGCTTCTTACTGCCCCAAATATGCTTTTAATGCTTTGCTGCGGCTTTGCGAGCGCAACTTGGTAATGGCTTTGTCCTTTATCTGGCGGATGCGCTCGCGGGTAATGCCCAGTTGCTCGCCAATATCTTCCAAAGTCATAGGGTGCTCTACACCAATACCGAAGAACAGCTTTATTACTTCGCGCTCGCGCTCGGTTAAAGAGGCGAGTGTTCTTTCAGTTTCAATGCGCAACGAATCTTTATAATCCAGGTGCTTATCGGTTTGCTCGGCATTGGCGTTTTCCAATACGTCAATCAGCGCGTTCGATTCACCATCGGTAAAGGGGGCATCCATTGAAACGTGGCGGGCCGAAATACCCAGGGTAGCTTCTACTTCTTCCACGGTAATTTCAAGCACCATAGCCACCTCCTCAGGGGTGGGTTCGCGCTGGTATTTTTGTTCCAGTTCTGAAAACACCTTGTTTATTTTGGTAAGCGAGCCTACTTTATTTAAAGGCAGGCGCACCATACGTGAGTGTTCGGCCAAAGCCTGTATAATGCTTTGGCGAATCCACCATACGGCGTATGAGATGAATTTAAAACCACGGGTTTCATCGAACTTTTGGGCTGCTTTTACCAAGCCCAGGTTACCTTCGTTGATAAGGTCGTTCAGCGAAAGCGAGTTGTTTTGGTACTGCTTGGCTACCGATACCACAAAGCGCAGGTTAGCGCGGGTAAGTTTTTCCAACGCTGTTTGGTCCCCGGCCCGTATCCTGCGGGCAAGTTCAACCTCCTCCTCGGGGGTTAAAAGGTCTTCCTTGCCAATTTCCTGCAGGTATTTTTCAATACTCTGGCTCTCGCGGTTAGTAATTGATTTGGATATTTTTAACTGCCTCATGCCAGCCTCTGTATTTTATATGAAAATTATTATAATGTTATCTCTAAAAAGCGAAACGCGAAAATAGAAAAATCTTCTGCATCATATCAATATAATGCCTTTAACAACTAAAATCAAGTATTTGTTGCGCCAATTTTGCTGTTAAATACAATAAACAGCCTCACTATAACCCGATTTTGATGATACAGACGCCATATAGACGCAAATATTGTGCTTTAGGTAAGGCTTATAGGGGTTAAAAAGGCTTAAAGCTGTCTATCAGGGGTTAAGGCTGTGCTGGTAGTCGACATGGTAAATTTCGCGCAGCCAGCCAGCCACTTCGGGCACCACCCCTTCTATATCCTCATGCAGCACAGCATGGCTCTTGCCCGGAAAAAGGGAAAATTTCTTTTTGCAGGTAAGTTTGTCAAAAATGCCCTGGGTATAGCTAACCGGGAAAATAGAGTCGGCAGTACCTTGCAAAACCATTACCGGCACTTTTATTTGCTCAATAGGTTTAGGCAGGGCGGTATCGGCCAACGATTGCAGGGCCCTTAGCGCTACCGATTTAAGGGCAAGAGGGTCGCTTTCCATAAAGTTTTTGGCACTGCCAAAATACTTAACGGGTATTTTATCAAGGTCAATGTAAGCGGTAATAGGTATTTGTGCATTGGGGATAATGCCCCCCGCCCTTTTTATCAGCAGTTTCAGGTATTTAAACAGGCGGGGATGGCGGGCCAGTTGCAGGGTTTCCTCGGCGGTTAAGTCGGCAAAGTTTTGGCAAATAACGCTGTTAAGGCGTTCGTCTTTGGCCGCCATATAAAGGGCCACAATACCCCCCTGGCTGCTGCCCATTAACGATACTTTGCTGTTAAACCGGTTTATAGCATAGGTAATTACATTTTCGGCATCCTTCATTATTTCGGTAATGGTATAATCGCCCCGCACCCCCTCGCTTTGCCCGTGCCCACGGGGGTCGAACCCCACCACATTATAGCCTGTTTGGCCAAGTTCATAAAGTAGGTCGCCGTAGCAAAGCGAATAAATGGCAGTACCGGGTATAAACACAATGGTGGGGGCATAGGGGTCGTATTCATATATATCCACGTGGATTTTCAATCCATCCGAAATCACCCAATCGCTTTTAAAATATTCATGCACCCTGGGAAAACCGAGTGTTTCAGCAATATAATCGAAGTATTCGTGCAGGTTTTGGAAAGTACGGTCCTTGGTTACATACATAGCATCGCAATTTTCATTTTAAACAGATAACAAGTATAACTGCAAATTTTGGCAGCGGCAAGGGTTTTTATTCCTTGTTAAACTGTGCCAGGCTGCCTTTGGCTATAAGGTACTGCCCCCCAATGTAAAGCACCATAATAAATACCCCGGCCATAGGCACAGGCGAGAGAAACTTATTGATAGCTATAATAGAGTCGGAAAACATAAATATCAGCGCACCGGCAAATACAAGGGCAAAGCTCTTATCGTTTACGCGTTTGTAGCGGTTAATGGCAATTACCACCATAGTGGCTATAGCGGTTGAATACACCACTACAGGGGCCAAAAAGGGCTTGGTAAGTTCGTTGCCGTAAATGGCGGGCAACAGTACCGAGGAAAGGGCGCCCATATATACCAATAGCGGCACAGCCACCCAAAACCTTTGTGGCAGCAAGGCCTTTACATTGGGGTAGCTTACTTTGGTAAAAGCTATGGCATAAAGGATGTGTGTAACCAGAAACCCGCCCAGCCCCACTAAAAAGAAGTTCGGGTTTTTGGGCAGGCCCATCAGGGTCTCGGGGGCCGTGCCGGCGGGCACAAACATCAGGGCCACATCGCCCACCCACGAGAATATAAAGGCTGCAATAAGCAATTTATGAAAGGCGCCCCGTGGGCCGGTAATGTTTTTTACATAGAACAACACCAGCACTATCATCAGCAGTGGCTTGGTAAAAAACCTCAGGGTTTCATTGCCCGAGGCCTCGCTGGCAATTTCAGCTATGGCTACTGCCCAATATGCATATTCAAGGGGTTTAAGCATGGATTGATTTTAGGATGAAAATAAAAATACCTATGCCAATTACTGAAGTTTGGGTAGCTAAAATGGTGAAACAAACCAGACAAATAAACCGCAAAAGAGAGGCTGCCGGACATTTCGTTCTGTCAATATTGCCACTACCTGACACAGATATTTTTATGATAAATTTTTTTTCGACAGTGATAAAAATCATTGAAACCTGCGCCTGCACTATGTTTTCTTTGCAGCGTTTTAATAAAAATTATGGTTTGGCTTAACAAGAACCGGTATTTTTGTAAAACAAATCGGAGCAGTTGGCATCAAATATGATTCAATGCCGCCAAACATTTTATAACCAATTAAAAACCATTTACAATGGCATCAAACAACATCCAGGAAAACCTGAAGAAGTATTTCTACTCAGGCGTTGGACTAGCTGCACACACCGCAGACGGAGTTCAGAAACTTGTTAACGAATTAGTAAAGAAAGGCAAGGTTAGCGAAGCTGACGGCAAAAAAATCGTAGGCGAAGCGATTAAGAAAGTAGAAGCCCGCAGGCCCGAAATCGAAGCTAAGTATAACGAAGCTGTTCACAAATTTGTAAAGCTTACCACCAGCGAAGTAAGCAGGCTGCAAAAAAGGATTGAAAAGCTGGAAGGCCAACTTGCTGTAAAGAAAAGCGCTTCAAGCTCTTCTAAGCCAGCCGCTAAACCAGCCGCAAAAAGTGCTTCAAAAAAAAAGCCCGCTAAAAAGAAGAAAGTAGCTCCTGCCAAGGCCGCTGCCCCTGCAGCCCCTGCCAGCGAAGGTACCAATGCCTAATTAGCGCTTATACCGCATATATTCAAAATGCCGCCCCATATAGGCGGCATTTTTTATTTTTATCCAACATACTTTTTACTTTCGTTGCCGAATGGCTCTCAACAATACTTTCCGTAATCTTAACCGTACCCGCGAAATAATTGGAATACTGATTAAGTATGGTTTTGAGGATTTTATAGCCAATTCCACCCTTCGCAACCTGGTTACGGAAAGTATGCGCCTGCGGTGGCTGCGCGATGAAAAACCGGTACTGGAATATACCCGCTGGGAGCGCGTACGGATGGCCGCCGAAGAGTTAGGCCCCACCTTTATTAAACTGGCCCAGATTTTAAGTAACCGCCCCGATATTATACCTGAGGAACTCGTAAAGGAGTTTGAAAAGTTACAGGATAGGGTTCAGCCATTTGCCTTTAGCAAAGCCAAAGCCATTATAGAAAACGAAACGGGCAGGCCTATAGACGAATTGTTTGATGAATTTAACCAAACCCCCATGGCTTCGGCTTCTATTGGCCAGGTACACCGCGCCAAGCTGAAAACAGGAGAGGATGTAGTGGTTAAAATTCAGCGCCCCGAGGTAGAGGAGATTATTGAACTGGACCTTTCGATTATAAAGGAGGGGGTAAAGCGGATGGACCGCTACCTTAAAAAGCAGGGGATATTAAATGCCGATGAAGTAGTACATGCCTTTGAACGCGCCATTACCAAAGAACTTGATTACCTGAATGAGGCCCGCAATATTGACAGGTTCCGCACCACTTACCGCAGCCGTACAGATTTTTATGTGCCCAAGGCTTACCGCGAGTTTTCTACCCGTAAGGTATTGATAATGGAGTTTGCCAAAGGTTGTA
>DASZPC010000089.1:0-6496 GCA_035550455.1 Chitinophagales bacterium
CCGGCAGCATGGTTACGTGCAAACCATTAAAGGCAGGCGCAGGTATTTAAAGGATATCAACTCCAAAAATTTCACAGTCCGCAGTTTTGCCGAGCGAAACGCCATTAACTCCCCGGTACAAGGCAGTGCCGCCGACCTCATTAAACTGGCTATGATTGATATTCACAAAGAGTTTGAAAAACTTAAACTGAAATCAAAAATGACCCTCCAGGTGCATGATGAATTGGTGTTCGATGCACATAAAGATGAAGTGGAAATAATTAAACCTATTATTTACGATAAAATGGTGCATGCCATCAAAACCCGCGTACCTATCGAAGCCGAAATCGGTACTGGCGAAAACTGGCTGGAAGCGCATTGAGGCCTCGTTAGCTGCCTATTTTTTTGGGCCGGTAATAACATAATTTCGAACACCATAAAAATCCTCAATTACCCGGAAGCTGTAATTGTGTTTTATATAATCGTTTGCCTCCAAACTGGCTACTACTTTTTGCCCTGGTGTTAATACCGGCTTGTCGGCGTAATTTATACAACTGATATTGCATCCCAATTCGTTTAGGCGATACACGTACAGCCGCCATTGTATATCATATCCACCGGTCAAAAAAATGTAATCTTCAAGATTTTTGTCCCCATATGCGGCTTCTCGGAAATAGTAAGAAACAGCATAAAAATTATCTTTATTCAGGTCATCGTTTTCCCACTTTATATGCGCATATGCTTCCTTAACGGGTTGTATGGATGTTATAAATAGGGCGGCAATTATTATGATGTTTTGATCTGTCTTTATCATTTTTGCGGCTATCTGGGATACTTGATGAAAAAGCAAGCCTGCTAAAACCGATAGGATTGGAAATACCGGAATGGAATACCAAATGATTTTCGTTTTAGAGTTTGAAAGTATTATCAGAAATAGCAGTGAAACTAATATGCTATACCCTGCCGCCCTGAACAATTTTCGGCTGGGAAAAACCCAAATGGTTAACAATGTGGTTGGTATTAGCCAGTACCATACACCAAAACCTTCTCTTTTCAGGTAAAGCCAGTAATGGTTCCACGGGCCCGAATGCCCCTCAATGGCATTTGTAAACCTGCCCCCCAACTCGTTTTCAAAAACTGCTTTTATATAACCCGGATTATATATTTCTCTTAGCCAATAATACCCACCAACAAAAAAGGCAAAAAACAACAAGCCATATATAAAATATGGGCTGATTATAAACCTGGTAATACGGTTTCTTAAAATAAGGTAAATAAAAAAAGCAGGGGTAAACAACAGGCCGGCGACTCCTTTGGTTAGTGTAGATAGTGTAAGCGATAGGAATATTATAAAAATCCATATGCCACCATCTTCCTCACTTTTTTCTGTAAAAACAAACAAGGCACAAAAGGCACAGGTAGTAAATAACGCAAGAGGCCCATCATATTCCCCGTTTCTTACGCCGTGATAAAATAAATAGCCTGGGGCAGTGCAAAGTACCATTGCTGAAACAAATCCGCTCCACTTATTGCTGGTGAGTTTTGAAACGAAGATGAATATGATTAAAGCCGTTAAAACTGCACTAAGTGCTGCGGGCGCCCGGATAGCAAATTCGGTAACACCCCAAAACCTAATGCTCAGGGCCTGGGCCCATATCATTAGCGGGGGCTTGGTACTCCACATGTCCGGGAAATAGCTTACAGTGGGTACCAATAAATTGCCGGTCCTGGTCATTTCATAGGCACTGGTACCAAGCCGCGCTTCATCCCAAATACGGATCGGCATATAGCCCAGTTTATGAAATGAGAAATATATAGCTATGGCCAGTAGTAAAATGAAAGGGATATAAATTCTAAACCAGGATGTTTTCACCAGTACCAATATAATATATCGTATCTATAAACCTGTTTAAAATACATTATATTTTAAAATACACCAAATTGCCCTGAACCCATCGCGCCAGTTTATTTTTTTGCCTTCTTTATAGGTACGCCCATAATAGCTAATGCCAACCTCGTAAACCCTTACGTTAGGATATTGGCTTATTTTAGCGGTTACTTCCGGTTCAAAACCAAAGCGTTGCTCTTTTAAATCAAACGATTTTATTACCTCGGCTTTAAACAGCTTATAACAGGTTTCCATATCCGTCAAATTCAGGTTGGTAAACATGTTCGATACAAAGGTCAGGAAGTGGTTCCCTATGGAGTGCCAGAAAAACAAGATACGATGTGGTTTTCCGCCTATAAACCTTGAGCCATAAACCACATCGGCCTGCCCATCAATAATAGGGCGGATAAGGATATTATATTCATTCGGGTCGTATTCCAAATCGGCATCTTGTACAATTATCATATCGCCGGTGGCAGTTTTTATGCCGGTATGCAGGGCTGCCCCCTTGCCTTTATTTTTTTCATGTTTATAGTAAGCAATACTTAATTCCGGGTTTTGTTCTTTATATGCTGTTATAACCTCCTCAGTGTTATCTGATGAACAATCGTTAACAATTACTATTTCCTTTTCAATGGCATGAATAAGTTTTACATCGCGCACTTTATCTAAAATTTGTGATATAGTTTTGCCTTCGTTATATGCCGGAATAACAATGCTTAGTTTCATAACTGGTTTCAAAGGAATAAATAATTCCTGTATCGTTATATAGGCATGTTGCTAAAGCCGCTATTATTGCTGTATAAAACCCCGATGTGAAGCCTGTAACAGCCGTTAAAATTTTAGTGTTCTTGTCTCTTTGGGTTACCGGTTCTATTATCTCATGGAACTATAGTAAGAAGGATTTAAAGCGGCTGTCTTATTATGATGTAGAAGGGTATTATATGTACCTGCCCGCCACCATTATTAACGGCAGCTTTGAAAACCTTCCGGTGCAGACCCAGGTACAGTTTACCAATTATCCGGGCACCGGTAAAATTTTTACAAAATATACGTATGGCGTTGCAGCGCTTTTATTGCCCTTCTTCCTTATCGCCCATGGTATTACCCTCTTAGTTAACCCTGCCGGGGCCGATGGCTATTCCTTTTATTATATGATGGCCATTATTGTAGCAGCGGTTTTTTACATGTTGTTGGGCCTGTACTTGTTATATAAAACGCTTGCTAAAAGGTTCAGCACCCCTGTTTCGCTGCTGGTTCCGTTGCTCATATTAACCGGTACAAACCTTTACTTCTACACTATTTGCCAGCCGGGCATGTCGCATGTGTATTCGTTTTTTCTTTTTGCAGTAGTGGTGTTTTTAACCCCTAAAATTTTGGCAGGTGCACCTTTAAAATACTGGCTTATGTATGGTTTTACTTTTGGGCTTATAGTGGTTATACGCCCCACAAATTGCGTTTTGCTTTTATACCCTCTTTTGTATGGTATTTATTCTCTGCCACTGCTTGCGGGTAGGGCCCTTTACTTAATAACTGCGTGGCGCTATATACTGTGGGCTATAGTTGCCTTCTTTATAATGTTTATTCCACAGCTCATTTATTGGAAATACATATCCGGTAGTTACATTATTTATTCCTACTCAAACGAAGGGTTTCTTTACTGGTCTTCGCCTAAAATACTACAGGTGCTTTTCGATGTACAAAACGGCTGGCTGCTTTATTCGCCGCTTATGGTTTTTGCCGTTATCGGGCTGTTTTTTGCCATCCGGCAAAAGGTAAGTGCCGCTGTGCCGCTGTTGGCCATCCTGCCATTAATCACCTATATTTTCGCCAGTTGGTGGGCCTGGTGGTTTGGCGGCGCTTTTGGCCACCGCTGTTATATTGAATATTATGCCCTGCTTGCGTTTTCTTTGGCTGCCTTTATTAAGGCGGTTGGGCGTAATAAGTATGCTTCTGTTGCCGTTTTTCTGCTTTTTGGCATTTGTATTTATTACAACCTTATGCTTACCTATCTCTATTTCCCACCATGGGATGGCCCCGACTGGAACTGGCAAAGGTTTTCAACGGTTTTGCAAAAACTGCTTTAATCAATTCCTTACAAGTAATACGGTATTTGTTTCCGTAAACTCATGTATTGGGGTTGTATTAGAAGTGTGTTCGCGGTCGTCATTCAGAGTGTAGACATACTTGTAATTAACGCCTTTTACAAAACCATCGCGATCCAGCTCTTTAATACAATCCATTTTGTAGTATATCCTGTAAAAATTAATGGAGGGCTCAAAAAGCGGGTTACTCCCTAAATCAATGTTTCCGCTACCAGTGCGGGTTTCATTTATCCCGTTCTTAATCAGCAGCATCGCATCTTTGGTATGCATGTCGTATTTCCATTCCAAAACGTAATTCATTTTAGTGCTGGCAACTACATTTAACAGGCAGCAAAAAGCCATGCCATAAGCCGGTAATAAAAAAAGCCTTGGCAAAGCCATAATTAACCGAACTACCAAAAACAGGAATAATGGTATAAAATAAACCCCGGTCCTTCCTTCCGGAAATTCAGAATGTAGCAGCTGGTGTTGTGCCAAAAAAATCCATGCCGGCAATATCAAAAACATTAAAGCCGATAGCAGCGGCCCCGCCTTTTTAGTGCCACCGGTTATTAATTGTATAAAGGCCAGTAACACGGCTGTAGCAATAACAAGCACTACAACTATCTTTAGTATGGCAATTACTTCCGGCAGGGGGCGCTCATATGTGGTAAGCGTAATAAGCGAGGTAGCCGTATCAACCCAAAACCCATCCATGCCCCCGTAAAGCTGGTGGGCCATTAGTATTTTTATTAAAGGCCTTATAATAAGCCCAAATAATGCCAGCGATACAATAATTACTGGTTTTTGCACCTGCAAATTCAGGAAGTTCTTTATTGTTTGCCGGTTTCTGTTGTCCTGCCAAATCATCAATTCAATTACGGCAATAAAGGCCAGGTAAAAGTTGAGAAACGAAAAATTAGCCCACACCGCAAGCGCAGCAAATATTAACGCAGGGTAATAGTCTTCGGGTTTGCGGTCATCTTTGCGCCACAGCAAATCCGCATTAAACATACCAATCAACATCAGGCACATGCCAAGGCCATACCCCCTTGCCAGAATAAAAAAATCCAGTTGGTAGGGGTTTAACAGCAATATTGCCAGGCAAGGTAATATCAATAAATAACCGGCTTGTTTTTTGGCCCAGTTAAAGGCACTATAACACAAACCGGTAAAAGCTATAAGATTAGTTAATCTTAATACAAAAGGATGAATGCCAAAAAGCCATGAAAAAAGCTTCATGCCAATGGTATTTAATACATGGTTGTTGGGAAGTATAATAATATCAACATAAAAAATTATGTTCAGGTAGGGGTGCATTACATAGCGTGTAAACGAATAGCTTTCATCATGCGTCATGCTGATATGCCAGGCCCTGTAATATTCAGTGCTTGCTAAAACCACTAACAGGAGCCCCGCAATTAACAGCGTTGCTTTTTTTAGTCCTTTGCCCCACATAAATGCTATTATAAAGAATTATTACCGTATTGGCCCAGCCTTGGGTTGTTGAATAATATCTGGCAGCAGGCTCGGTTCGGGGGGGCTTCTTACCGGATTTTGATATACCTTTACCACGCTTTATGAAATACTCCTCAAGGCTGATTGCCGATGCTGTTAATGAGTTTACCAAACTGCCCGGAATTGGCGAAAAAACTGCCCTCCGCTTAGTGTTGCACCTTTTAAAGCAGGACACCGATAAGGTAAAGGTATTTGGCGAAACTGTGGCCCGTATGCGCCAGGAAATAAAATTCTGCAATACTTGCCACAATGTTTCCGATAGCGAAACCTGCGAAATATGCGGCAACCCCCACCGCGATGCCGGCACCGTATGTTTGGTGGAAAGTATCCGCGATGTTATAGCTATTGAAAACACCAATATTTACCGGGGTGTTTATCATGTGCTGGGGGGTATTATTTCGCCTATTGATGGTATTGGCCCCGAAAAACTGAATATTGAATCGCTGTTACAGCGGGTGCGCAGCGGCCAGGTCAAAGAAGTAATTATGGCCATAAGCCCCACTATTGAGGGCGACACTACTATTTTCTATATCAGCAAAAAGCTGAAAGATTTTAATGTGCCGGTTACTACTATTGCAAGGGGGGTGTCTTTTGGTGGCGAGTTGGAATATACCGACGAAATGACCCTCGCGCGTTCTATTGCCACCCGTATGCCTTATGAAAACTACCTGGTTAAAAGCACAAACTAAAAAAGTGCTGTAAACGTTATTAACCGCCGCGGCAAATAATAAATTTATTGCGTGAAACTTTCGGTTGTCATTGTAAACTATAATGTGCAATTTTTTTTGGAGCAATGCCTTGCTTCGGTGTTGCGCGCCACTGCCGGTATTGCCGCCGAGGTAATAGTGGTGGATAATGCCTCCTCCGATGGTTCCTGCCAAATGTTACGCAGCAAATTCCCCACCGTAAAATTAATTGCCAGCGAAAAAAACCTTGGTTTTTCGGGTGGTAACAATCTCGGTATTAAAGCGGCTACCGGCGAATATATCCTGCTGTTAAACCCCGATACGGTGGTGGCCGAAGATAC
>DASZPC010000090.1:0-1816 GCA_035550455.1 Chitinophagales bacterium
AGGCCCCTGTAGCAGCAGCCCCGGCAGCAGCAGCCCCGGCAGCAGCGCCAGCTGCCGAAAAGAAAGACGACAAGAAGAAGTAATTACCTTCTTAAATACACAGAAAACCCTTTCGGCAACGGAAGGGTTTTTTATTTGAGAGGAACCGAAAAATATTTTCTTTTAATTCGCAACATGAGTTTTTTAATTGCAGGTTTAGGCAATATAGGCCCCGAATACGAAAACACCCGGCACAACATAGGCTTTAAAATTGCCGATGCCCTTGCCAAAGCCAATAATGCCCCGTTTAAGTTGGAGCGCCTTGCTTTTTTTGCCGAATACCGCAGCCGGGGCAAAAACATTTATGTGATAAAGCCCACCACCTATATGAACCTGAGCGGTAAGGCCGTACGCTACTGGATGACGGAATTAAAAATACAACCGCAGAACCTGCTGGTGGTACTGGATGATATAGCTATCCCTTTTGGTACTTTGCGCATAAGGCCAAAGGGCAGCGATGGCGGCCACAACGGGCTGAAAGATATTGATGCCACACTGGGCAATAATAATTACCCGCGCCTGCGTTTTGGGGTGGGCAACGATTTTGCCAAAGGCAGGCAGGTTGATTATGTGCTGGGCAACTGGGGCGTGGAAGAAATGAAACAACTTGATGACAAAATATTAAATGCTACCAACGCCGTTAGCAGTTTTATGTTTGAAGGCCTTGAAAGAGCTATGAGCAAGTATAACAAGTGAAAAAAACCGGCCTAAAAAATCTTACCGGGGTTCATAATATTATGCGGGTCGAAAACCTTTTTAATGCTGCGCATAAGGTTTAACTGCACCTCGCGGTATTTTATATCCATGTAGGGTATCTGAATCCAGCCAATGCCGTGTTCGCCGGAAATAGTGCCGCCCAGTTCAACCACTTTTTTAAATATTTCGCGTATGCCTTTGGGCACTTCGTTTTTCCAGTAATCATCGGTCAAAGCATCTTTCAAAATACGCACATGTACGTTTCCATCGCCCGCATGGCCATAGCACACCGAGCGGAAATTGTACTGCTGCCCTATTTCCTTAATATGTTTCAACAGCACGGGCAAATCGGCACGGGGCACCACGGTATCTTCCTCTACTGTAATATTGGTGGTTTTTACCGCGTAGGCAATGTTTCGGCGCATACGCCAAAGGTCGGCCTTTTGGGCCTCGCTGTCGGCAAATAAAATATCGCCCACATCAAAACCGGTAAGCACTTCGTAAATGCGCTCGCAGTCCTTTTGTATGCCTTCCATATCATTACCATCTACCTCTATAAGCAGGTTGGCGCGGGTTTCGGGCGCGAGTGGCACAGTTACATCGCCCAAAAATTCCATTACATATTCAATGGCTTCGCGCTCCATAAACTCCAGGCACGAAGGCACAATGCCTGCCCTGAAAATAGCCGATACGGCTGCGCTGGCATCTTCCATTGATTTAAACGGCGCCAGCATTACATTATTAAACTTAGGATAGGGCACCAGTTTTAAAACTATTTTGGTAATAATACCCAGAGTGCCCTCGCTGCCCACCAAAAGCTGGGTAAGGTTATACCCGGTTGAATTTTTTAGCGTGTTGGCGCCGGTCCATATTACCTCGCCGTTAGGCAAAACAACTTCCAGGTTTAATACAAAATCTTTTACCACGCCGTATTTTACCGCCCGTGGCCCGCCGCTATTGCAGGCCACATTGCCCCCTATAAAACAGCTACCCCTGCTGGAAGGGTCGGGGGGGTAATACAGTCCTTTTTCCTGTAAGGTGTTCTGCAATACTTCGGTTATAACGGCAGGTTCGGTGGTTA
>DASZPC010000091.1:0-5723 GCA_035550455.1 Chitinophagales bacterium
AAGCACTCTGGCATTGCTTACGTGGCCAGCAAAAGCATATGTGATTTTGCCGGTATTTAGTCTTTGTGCAGCAAGCTCTTTGATGGTTTTTTCAAGCGGCCCAGCCCCAAAATGCACCCATTCAACATTTATATCGTTTAAAAGGGCCAGGCTTTCAATAATCAAATGAATTCTTTTTAAAGGAATAATAGCTGAGCAGCTAACTATAACAAGCTTGCCGGTGTTTGCAGCGGAAATATGGTTGGTGTTATTAATAGTGCCCAGGCGCGCTAGCCTGATTTTGTTTTTAAAGGCCAGGCCAAGTTTGTTAAGCAAATACTGCCGGCCGTTTTCTGAAATGCAACAGCAGTAGTCCAGTTGGGTGGCTATGAGATTTCTGAAGGGCAAATATGCGGGTTGGTGTCTTTCAAAATAAACGTCCCAGCCGTGCGCCCTGCATATAGCTTTTATGTCTGGGTTTTGCTTTTTAAACAGGGCCAGGCCCAGGGCGGTATTGTCCATCCAGTAAGAGTAAAGCAGGGTTGAAGCGGGTTCTAGTTTATTTGAGGCAATAAGGTTTTTAATGAATTGTGTTATTGCTAAGCCTTGCGCATAACTACCTATTATAGCCGATAAAATTTGAGCATAGGGCCGCGGCCTTAATGTTTGCTTTACAAAGTGGATTTCATTACTAATATCTTTTGAGAAGAACCTGAGCAGTGATGCTAATTTGTGTTTTAGCCCGGCGCTTAAAGGCCTCCTTATTACCTTTACTTTACTGGGCAAAGTGCGTGTTTGAGGGCTGGTAGTATCGGCAGCTATAATAATTACTTGTTCAAAGGCTTCAACCAGAAAAGGCAGCTCATTTTCGATAAATGTTTCGCCATTGCCAAATGGAAACTGTGCTGTAAATAATAACAGGTTTTTCATGCCGCCCACTTTTTTGGCATTAACAGCGGCAACTTAGCATAAATCTTTTAAAACAGTGCGGTGATGTTGGTCAGTGAATTTGCTTTGTATTGAATACCTATATTTACGCGGCAACGTTTTGCCACGCTACCTGCAAGAACTTAATTGAATAGTGCGATGAAAATTTTGATTTTGGCTTACGAATTCCCGCCTTTGGCCTCTGCCTCCTCTAACAGGGCCTTTAGCTGGTTTAAGTACCTTCCGGAGCATGATATTTCTGTAACCGTTGTTACGCGTAATTGGCCTGTAGCCAATGGCGAAACACAGGAAGGGGTGGTAAAAAAAATGCTGGGCGCCAATACGGCGCCGGCAAATTTGCGGCGGGTGGTAAGGGCCAATTATAAACCCAATTTGCGCGACCGCCTTTTAACCAGGGCCGGTGGCGATAGGTATGTCGTATTGCGCAAGCTGTTATCGTACCTGTACCTGTATATAGAGTATTTGTCGTTTTTTTTTGATGCCAAAGCAAACATATACTATGCGGCAGACAAGCTGCTTGGTGTAGAAAAATTTGATTATATAGTAGCTACCGGTGGCCCGTTTATCCTATTTAAATATGCCAGCTTATTATCCTCAAAATACAACGTGCCATGGGCAGCTGATTACCGGGACGTATGGACCATGCAGCCCGGCGAAAGTGAATATAAAACCGGCCTGGCAGATAAATTACTGAACACCTTTAATAAACGAATTGAAAAGCGGTACATAAAAAACGCCCTGTTTGTTTCAACCGTTGCACCGCCCCCTTACCTGGACAGGCTGGTTAAACTGCACCCGGGCAAAAAAGTGGCTTTAATTT
This sequence comes from Chitinophagales bacterium, assembly GCA_035550455.1. Taxonomy (GTDB): domain Bacteria; phylum Bacteroidota; class Bacteroidia; order Chitinophagales; family LD1; genus Bog-950. Next base: position 1,748 of record DASZPC010000091.1, read on the forward strand.
ATAACGGGTATTTTGAAGAATACTTTTCGCAGCCCATAGAGGGTGAAATAAGTAATGATAAACTGACGATTATTTATTCGGGCACCATCTATCCTTTTCAAAAAGCATTTACTTTTCTTGAAGGGGTTAAAAAAATGCTGCAACAGCGGCCGGGGGCCGATATACGGGTGGTTTTTTACGGGCTAAACGAAGATTATAAACCAAAGTTGAAAAACTGGGATGAGGAAGTAGCGCAGCACCTGGTTTTTTATGATAAAATTCCTGTAAACCAATTAGCCTTTAAGTTACGCAGTGCCGACTTATTGCTGTTGCTTTCGGGGCCGGGGGTTGATAGTATGGCCTCGAAGGTTTTTGATTATTTGGCAGCCCGGCGCAAAATAATGCTGGTTGAAAATGACCACGGGCCGCTTGAACAAGCCCTTATTAAGTTTAAAGCTGGCGAGGTATTAAATAATGCAGAAGAAGTAAGTGGTTTTTTGATAAAGGAGTATGATTTATATTTAAGCAGAGACAGAAAAAGCGTGGGCGTGGAATCAGTAAACACCGGGTTTTTCAGCAGGCGGTACCAGGCGGGTGTTTTAGCCGGTTTACTCAAAGATTTTTCGGGCAAAATATAGGCTGTTTTAAGAGCGGGCAAACCTTAAAATACGTATAGGCTTATTCGTTTTTCATATTATTGCAGCATGAGAAATTTTGCATTGATAGGGGTGGCGGGCTACATAGCCCCCCGGCATTTAAAGGCAATAAAAGATACCGGCAATATGTTGCTGGCCGCTTACGACCCATTTGATAGTGTGGGGGTGATGGACAGTTATTTTCCCGACACCTCGTTTTTTGTGGAGTTTGAAAGGTTCGACAGGCATGCCGATAAATTAAAACGCCAAGGCATTGACATTAACTATGTTTCGGTTTGCTCGCCCAACTATTTGCATGATTCGCATATCCGTTTTGGTTTGCGGGTAGGGGCGGATGTAATTTGCGAAAAGCCGCTGGTGTTAAGCCCGCGCAATGCCGAAGCCCTGATTGAACTCGAAAACGAAACCGGTAAAAAAATCAATAACATCCTTCAGTTAAGGCTGCACCCGAACGTGATTAAGCTGAAAGAGAAAATTGATAACGGGCCGAAAGATAAGATGTACGATTTCGACCTTACCTATATAACCTCGCGCGGAAACTGGTATTATACCAGCTGGAAAGGCGATGAAAATAAATCGGGCGGAATTGCCACCAACATAGGCATCCATTTTTTTGATATGCTGCACTGGCTGTTTGGCGAAGTAAAAAGCAATGTAGTGCATATACACACGCATGACCGCGCTGCCGGTTACCTTGAGTTTGCAAGGGCAAGGGTACGCTGGTTTTTAAGTATTAATTACGACACCCTGCCCGAAAATATTAAGCAGAAGGGAATGCGCACTTACCGCTCGATGACGCTGGAAGGAGAAGAAATTGAGTTCAGCGATGGCTTTACCGATTTACACACCCGTAGCTATCAGGAGATACTAAAGGGTAACGGTTTTGGGGTGAAAGATGCCTTGGCAAGTATTCAAATAGCCTATGCCATACGCAAGCAGGAAGCCGTGGGCTTAAAAGGCGAATACCATCCTTTCGCAAAACAACCGCTTACAAAGCACCCTTTCAATAAAGATTAAACACGCGTAATTCATGTGTGGTATTGCAGGCTTTTATTCGCTAAAAAAGCAGTTTAACGAAACTGAGCTACAAGCCATGACCAATGCCATGCAGCACCGGGGGCCCGATGCTGCCGGTTTTTTTTTTAACGAAAACCATACCTGTGGCCTGGGGCACCGGCGGTTAAGTATTATTGACCTTAGCAGCGCTGCCAACCAGCCCATGCACTCGCAAAGCGGCCGGCACGTAATTGTTTTTAATGGCGAGGTTTACAATTTTAAAGAGATAGAGCGCCATCTGGGCATTGTGCCACGCACCCTAAGCGATACCGAAATAATACTGGAGGCATTTGAAAAGGAGGGGCCGGAATTTGTAAGCCTGCTGAACGGCATGTTCGCCATTGCTATTTACGATAAGCACGATGATGTGCTTTGGCTTTTCCGCGACCGGCTGGGCATAAAACCCATTTATTATTTCAGCGATGAAAATGGCTTTGCCTTTGGCTCTGAAATAAAATCGTTGCTCCAGTCGGCGTATATTAAAAAGCGAGTTGCTGTACATAAACCCTCTGTTTATACTTTTTTATATGCGGGGTATATTCCCGAACCCTACACTATTTACAGCAATATACTCCGCCTGCCATCGGGCAGCTATTGCGTGGTGCGCAAGGGCAAAGTGGAAACTAAAAACTATTGGAAACCCGATGAAAAAATTACCCAAAATGTAAAAACAGATTTTCAATCGGCGAAAGACGAATTAAAAGGCTTGCTTACCAGTTCGGTAGCGTACCGGATGATAAGCGATGTGCCTTTCGGCACATTTTTGAGCGGGGGTATTGATTCGAGCACGGTTACTGCTATTGCACAAAGCATTTCGCAGCAACCCGTAAAAACCTTTTCCATTGGCTTTAAGGAAGCGAAGTTTGACGAGTCAGCGTATGCCCGTAAGGTTTCAAAACATTTAGGCACACACCACCACGAATTTACCGTAACCGAAAATGATGCGCTGGAACTGATTGACCGGATGATGACGGCTTATGATGAACCCTATGCAGATTCATCGGCCATACCCACCATGCTGGTGTCAAAACTGGCGCGCAAGTATGTAACCATGACTTTGAGCGGCGATGGTGGCGATGAATTGTTTTTAGGCTATGGCATGTACGATTGGGCCAGGCGCCTCCATAACCCGCTTATTAAATCGCTGCGCAAACCGGTGGCATTTGCCCTATCGAAAATGGATAACCGCTATAAGCGGGCATCGGGGGTGTTTAATTACAAAAGCCGCGAGCGGGTAAAAAGCCATATTTTTTCGCAGGAACAATACTTTTTCAGCGAAACAGAACTGGATGATTTAATGCTGCCCGGTTACCGGCAGCCATTGCTTTTCAACGAGGATTTTACACATGTTGGCCGCAAACTGAGCGCGCAGGAAGAACAGGCATTGTTTGATATTAAACATTACCTGAAAGACGATTTGCTGGTAAAGGTAGATATTGCGAGTATGCAGTTTTCATTGGAGGCGCGTGTTCCTTTCCTCGATTACCGCATTGTTGAGTTTGCGCTGAACCTTTCAGAAGATTTGAAAAAGAAGAATGGTGTTACTAAGTATTTGTTGAAGGAAGTGTTGTACGATTATGTGCCGCGCGAATATTTTGAAAGGCCCAAATGGGGCTTCTCTATCCCCCTTGTTAAATGGCTGCGAAAAGACCTGCACTATTTGATTGAACAGTTTTTGAATGAAGAAACGATTTCCGGTTGCGGCGTGGTGGATTATAAAAAAGTGGATACCTTAATCAAGCGGTTCGATAAGGGCGAAGACTTTTTGTATAACCGCCTTTGGGCTTTGATATTGTTGCACAAATGGATGAAAGGACATGCCCAATAGTGAACCGGTAAATGTGCTGTATCTGTCGTATGACGGTATGACCGACCCGCTGGGGCAGTCGCAGGTAATACCTTACCTGGAAGGCTTGTCGAAGCTGGGCTATTCGTTCACCTTAATCAGCTTTGAAAAAGCAGAACGTTATGCTAAATACCGTGCCGAAATAGAAGAGCGGTTAAGCAAAAGTAATATCAGTTGGCAGCCTTTGAGCTATACCAAAAAGCCACCGGTGCTTTCTACTATTTGGGATGTGCAGCGTATGAAACGTAAAGCGCTGGCATTGCACCGTTCAAAGCAATTCAAAATCATTCATTGCCGGGGGTATATCTCCGCTTTAGTTGGCCTGGCTATGAAAAGAGAGTTGGGCGTAAAGTTCATCTTTGATATGCGCGGCTTTTATGCCGATGAAAGGGTTGATGGTGGCTTGTGGCATTTAAACAACCCGATTTATAAGGCTGTT
>DASZPC010000092.1:0-1622 GCA_035550455.1 Chitinophagales bacterium
TCAAAGTAGTTGATGTTGGGCTTAATACCGCCCTCGCCATTGCTTTGCATCAGGTTAAAAGTGTTCAGCGTGTTATCAAACTGCTCGGGGAAAGCAAGGTCGTTTATTTTCAGGCTTCTTTGCGTAAAGGCAAATTGCACGCCTACGCCTAAAAAATGGTGATGGTCTTTATCCAACCCTTTATGAAAGGCCGCCGAAAGCATACCGCTGGTCATGGTTAGTTTTCCATCGCCCGATTGGTCGCCTTCCAGGGTGCCGCCCACGCCAAAAATATCGTTCTTCAGTTTGCTTTGCAGCAGCTTAATATCAAACGAAAGCCCATAGCTTTGATAGGGGGTAGAAATACTGCGCCATTGGTTGCGGTAAATGCCCGATACCCGGTAGTCGCCTTCATTCACACCGGTTAAGGCCGGGTTAAGCGTAAGCGGGCTGGCATAGAACATACTAAAGTGCTGATCCTGCGCACTTAGGGAAGCAGCACTGAAAACAAGGATTAAAAATAGCGTGCGGGTAAATATTTTCAAATGCAATGGCTTAACACTAATTTAAAAATAACAAAAAGCGGGGTTTAGAAAAACAGGAAACAGAATTATTTGTGCATAAACCCCTATTAAGCCTTGCGAAGAAGCGCAAAAATAAAAACGGGCATTAAAATATCCCCTCTTGAGAGGGGGTGCTGAGCCTGGGGGAAAGCAGGGTGTGTTTAAAAAATGGATTACAACCAGCAAACCGTAAACCGAAAACTGTTACTCCAACTCGTATTGCAGCCTTAGCAGGTTGCTGTAAATGCCTTGCTCCAGCGCCGAAAGTTCTTCGTGGGTGCCCTGTTCCACTATTTTGCCCTTATTCAGCACCAATATTACATCGGCCTCGCGGATGGTGGATAGCCGGTGGGCTATAATAAAGGTGGTGCGGTTTTGCATCAGTTCGTCCAATGCGCGCTTAACCAGTTGTTCGCTTTCCGAATCGAGGGCCGAGGTGGCTTCGTCCAGTATCAAAATTTTAGGGTCGCGCAGTATGGCGCGGGCTATGGCAATACGCTGTTTTTGCCCGCCCGATAGTTTAATGCCGCGCTCGCCCACTACTGTATCCAGCTTTTCGGGGAATGAATTGATAAACTCCCATGCGTAAGCTTTGCGGGCAGCTTCCTGTATTTCGGCATCGGTAGCATTGGGCTTGCCATAAGCAATGTTTTCGCGAATGGTGCCGCCAAACAGCATTACATCCTGTGGCACGGTGCCAAAGTTTTTACGCAGGGCGGTAATATTATAATCGCGCACATTTTTACCGTCAATCAGTATTTCGCCGCCCTGGTAGGGGTATAAACCGCTCAGCAGTTTTACAATGGTTGATTTACCCGAACCGCTGGGGCCTACCAATGCAATTTTCTGGCCTGCCTGTACATTAAACGATAACCCGCTGAACAGTTGTATATCTTTCCTGGATGGGTAAGCAAATGCTACTTCTTTAAACTCCACATTCCCCTTTACCGGTTCAACCAGTCCTTCGTCTTCTACCTTAGTTTCGCTTTCCTCGCCCAGTATTTCGTTAATGCGCTCCGAAGCGCCCACTGTTTTTTGTAACACCGTATAGCTTTCGCTCAAACCCGCCAGCGAACTGCC
>DASZPC010000093.1:0-2467 GCA_035550455.1 Chitinophagales bacterium
TGGCGTAAACCCAGTAAGTGGTTTGCGCGGTTAGGTTGTTTAATGTACAGTTTAATTGCTTGGTAGCAGGGTTGGGGTATAGGGCAAGGTTGTTTTGGGCAGTTACCTCATTAATGCCACTCCACACACCGCCGCCGGTGGTGGTAATAAATACACTTCGCCCTAAACCCAATACCACTTTTTGCGGTGATATAGCCCTTACAAAACCAGGATAATAGTTTATAACATTACCAGCGCCCGCCAGGCTAAAGTTGGTGCGCACCCACGTTTCGCCGGCATCGTAGGTGCGGTAAAGGTTATCGAAGGGGTAAAAGGCAAAGCCCGTATCATGGCTGCAAAAAGATATAGTGCGGTTAATAAATCCCCCCACCCCGTTTAAATAGTCTCTCCCATAAGGCATTACGCACCTGAAGGTAAACCCCGTATCGGTTGATTTCATAATGCCATAGGCCGTCATGGCAATGATGGTGGAATCATCTAAAAAAGTAAAATCGCATATGTTACTGACGTTAATGGAACTATCGGAAAAAAAATGGAGGTTTTGCCAGCTATTGCAATAGTCGGCTGAACGGAACAGGCTGGGGTAAATGCCCCCCGCACACATGGCATAAATTATCCCTGCCCTATTGGTAACCATCCTTGTAATGGGGGGAAAAGGCATATGCCAGGCACTATCGTTCCAGTGGACACCGCCATCAAAGGTTACCGATAATGTACCTCCACTTGTGGCAAACCCAGTATCGGGGCTGACAAACAGCAAAGAAGCGCCGGAAGATGACGGTGCCACCGGACCCTGCCAAAGGGGAAGATACCAGGTGCGGCCACCATCAACAGTACGTCGCAGCCCACCACCACCATTTGAAAGAAGATAACCGGTATCCCGGGAAAGAAAGTATAGTGCCTTTTGGTAGCCCGTACTAACAGAATCAACCTCAAAATCAGAGAACAAATTATTTGTTCTTACTACCTGCCCCCAATAGCCTATTATAAGGCCAGTATCACCCCAAAAGGTAGCATCAACAATAGCATCGGGGAAAGAATCATTAAATACCTGTATTTGACGCCAGGTTTGGCATTGTGCCCACGTGCCGAAAGCAATTACAAATAGCAGCATTGTATAATACTTTTTCATTGCTTAGCAAATTTAGCGGTTTTAATTAATCCGTTACTTTCGAATTTAAGCAGGTACAGGCCCTGTTTTACACTTGCATTCAAGTCTCTCTTTCGGGGAGATTTAGAGGGTTTTTTACTCCTTTACAAACTTCCTCACCACCCTTTGCTTTTCATCCTGCAAGGTTAGAAAGTACATACCCGCTGGCAGGGTTGAAACATCAATTGCAAAATGGGTGTTGGTAACCGGTGTTTGTGGCAAGGCCACGCGGCCATCAATGGCGTAAACCCAGTAAGTGGTTTGCGCGGTTAGGTTGTTTAATGTACAGTTTAATTGCTTGGTAGCAGGGTTGGGGTATAGGGCAAGGTTGTTTTGGGCAGTTACCTCATTAATGCCACTCCACACTCCACCGCCGGTGGTGGTAATAAATATAGTGCCACCTAAACCCAATACCACTTTTTGCGGTGATATAGCCCTTACAAAACCAGGATAATAGTTTATAACATTACCAGCGCCTGCCAGGCTAAAGTTGGTGCGCACCCATGTTTCGCCGGCATCGTAGGTGCGGTAAAGGTTATCGAAGGGGTAAAAGGCAAAGCCCGTATCGTGGCTGCAAAATGATACAGAGCGATAATTAGCCAGTGAAAGGCCTGAATAAAACCCTCCATAATGCATTACGCACCTGAAGGTAAACCCCGTATCGGTTGATTTCATAATGCCATACGATGTCATAGCTATGATGGTGGAATCATCTAAAAAAGTAAAATCGCATGTGCTACTGACGTTAATGGAACTATCGGAAAAAAAATGGAGGTTTTGCCAGCTATTGCAATAGTCGGCTGAACGGAACAAACTGGGGTAAATGCCCCCCGCACAGGCGGCATAAATTACCCCTGCCCTGTTGGTAAGCATCCTTGTAATGGGGGGAAAAGGCATATGCCAGGCACTATCGTTCCAGTGGACACCGCCATCAAAGGTTACCGATAATGTACCTTCACTTGTGGCAAACCCGGTATCGGAACTGACAAACAGCAAAGAAGCTCCGAAAGATGACGGTGCCACCGGACCCTGCCAAAGGGGAAGATACCAGGTGCGGCCACCATCAACAGTACGTCGCAGCCCACCACCACCATTTGAAAGAAGATAACCGGTATCGCGGGAAAGAAAGTATAGTGCTGTTTGGTCACCCCTGCTAACAGAATCAATTTCGTAGTCAGAAAAAAAATTATTTGTCCTTACAACCCTTCCATAAAAACCTATAATAATTCCTGTGTCCCCCCAAAAGGTAGCATCAACAATAGCATCGGGGAAAGAATCATTAAATACCTGTATTTGACGCCAGGTTTGGCATTGTGC
>DASZPC010000094.1:0-2197 GCA_035550455.1 Chitinophagales bacterium
CTTTGCGCTCTTCGGCCAGCGACCGCATGGTAATGGCCGGTATCAGGAACATAAACAGGTATGGCGCCGTGCTGAACAGGCTGTCGAGCCCGGCATAACCGTATTCGAGTATGCTTGAGTCGGGAAATACCCAGAGAAATAAACCCAGCACCAATAAAAATACGCCTATGGTCACGTATGCCACCAGCGAGCTGAGGTATGAGGTGATCTCTTTCTTTAGAATGCTATACACTATAAAATAATGCGGGGAACTATGCCGCCGAAATTACGATATTATTTGTTTTGTTGTAAAACTGAAATGTTGTAAAGTTGAAATGTTAATATTTATGCTGATAATGCAACCAATACAACTAACCCGCTACCACCCGAACTTATAACCTGCCCCGATACCGATCTGGCTCATTGGATAGGGATGATCGGCAATTTTATAGCCTCTTTCATAATTTACGCCGAAATCGAGCCCATTGCGGTGGTTAAAAGGGATCACAAAACCCAATCCGCCGGAATAAATAAATGCGCTGGATGAAACACCGTTGGTTTTAATGGCTTCGCCGGCCTGGGCATCAATGTAGGCATATTTAATAAAGTAATAACGCAATCCTGTTTTTATTGGAATAAATGCATACGGCGTAGGTTGACGATAAGCCGGCGCGACATAACCCGGATAATAAGCTGTCATATACAGGTAATGTATGTCGCTCGGATAGTACACAAACCCGGCTGAACCTGTGAGGTGCAGTTCGGGTATCAGCGGCATTTCTGCTTTTATATTTCCGCCTATTCCATCCTGGTAATAATCGCGGGTTTGCGTGTAATTTTGTTCGCCTGTATTGAGCGGAATATTGAGATCGGCATCAAAGCTCAATGAAAAACTTTTGCCGGCCTGGGCCTTGGCATAAGCTGATGATAGAACTAAAAGGAATAATGTTAAAATTTTTCGCATGACAAAGGTTTATAGCTGTTACGCAAAATATGCGCTAAACATAACAAAGTATCGCGTTTTTTATACGAATGTTAACCCCTTCAACTAATACAACCATTGCCCTACCATCCGAACCTATACGCCACCCGTATGGCGGTCTGCCTCAGCACACCCGACCAGTCCTCATAGCGGAAACCGATATCTACACCACTTTTATCATTCGATGAGATCACGAATCCCGGACCTATCGAGAAGGCAAAGGGGGTTGCATGGTTGTAGTTGGCTTCCAATGCGGCGCCGGCCTCGCCTTCGGCGTATACACCGCGCGCGAAAAAATATTTCAATCCGGCCTTGAGCGGCACAAACAAAGCGGCGCCGGGCGTTTTGGCATTACCGAACAGATTTCCCCGGTAAAACATCGGGGTAACGCCGCCGGTAACGGATATGCTGAGCATAGGCGCAGCAAAGGGGAACTCAGCTTTGAGGGATGCGCCCGTACCAATACTGAACACCCCTCCCGAAGGGATGGCCAGCTCAAAGCCGGCGCTGATGGCATTGGTGGTTTGAACGGGTCCCTGGGCCATTGCTGTATAGCCAAAGAAGATCAGCAATAAAGGCAATAATTTTTTCATAGTGCAGATGGCATACGGTAAAGGTGGATAAACACAATCATAACGCTAAATATGGTCCTGCAAATATGTTTTTAAAAAATTACAGGAGAAAATAAGTTACAACCTGAACCTGTAAGCTACCCGAAAGGCATATTGACTGAACAATCCGCTGGTGAACCACCCCTCGTACCGGGCGCCGAGTTCAAGTCCATTATCGAAAGAATAGCCTGCGCCCGGCGAAAATGTAAACGCAGAAGCAGCGCCTGAAGCCAGCCTGTCGACATTCACCTCGAAGGTATTACCCAACTGAACCTCGCCAAAAAATTGTTTACCGATGTAAAATTTACCGCCTATCTTGATCGGGATAAATCCGAACGACGACCGGTTATAGCCCGCCTGCTGCATAGCCAGTTTTGCATTGTCCGTAACCGGAAAACTGATGTACCCGGCCGAGAGCGTAAAATAAAAACCTGTGTCGGCCCGGTATTCGTATTTTAATGAACCGCCAAAGCCCGTTTTATAGGTCGATGTTACTTTACCCGCGGGAATGGCAACCTCCAGTCCGGCATTGAATTTTGAACCGGGCATGGATTGCGCTTCGCATGTAAACCAGGTAAAAACAGAAGAAAGCAGGACAAGAATAAGGACTTTCATAATAGGGGTC
>DASZPC010000095.1:0-2882 GCA_035550455.1 Chitinophagales bacterium
TTTAACAGCCGTTGTTGCGGCATTATAATTTCCTGTTTTGGCTGCATATTAAATGCTTCATAAATTTCATCCATGCTGGAGCCTTCTTCGCGCAGGGCAAAGGGCAGTATTTCGGCAATGCGGCCAAGTATGCCGTCAATATCTTCAAAACTAAGGTGGTTATGTACTGTTATGCGCAGTCCCGAGTTTTTAAGCGGCACTGCCGGAAAAACGGTAGTCATACAATAAAACCCTTCTTTTTTAAGGAAAGAAGCCACCTTGTAACTGATTTCCTTTTTGCCCAGGCCCATAAAGAAAATGGGGGTTAGTTCGTTACCCACCAGCGGCAAGCCATAGCGCTTGGCCGTTTGGGTAAAATACAGCATCTTCTCAAACAATTGGTCTTGCAGGTTTTCAATTTCATCGCTTAAATGCAGTTTGGCCGAAGCTATACTGGCGCCCAGCACAGCAGGTTGCAGGGGGCCCGAAAAAATACTGGGGCCGCTGCAGTTGCGTATCAGGTTTTTTTGGTCTTCATCGTAAAAAGCCAACGCACCGCCACAACTGCCAAAACCCTTTGCCAGCGATGAAGTAAGAATCATACGCGGATGGTAAGGCATTTTTGATAAAGCATAACCACGGCCATGTGTGCCTGCCCAACTCATACCATGTGCATCATCAATATACAAATGCAACTGCTCGTATTTGTTCAGCAGGGCGCATATATCATCAAAAGGGGCGCTATCGCCGTACATGGAGTATATACTATCAATCATATACCAAACACGGGTATGGTCCTGGCGCAATATCTGTATGCGGGTTTCCAGCATATCCATCCGGTTGTGCTTCAAAATTTCGGTATGTACGCCTTCGGGCTTTACCATCTGTACCGCGTTCTTAACACTGTTATGCACCTGCTGGTCCATAATAATGGCATCGCCTTTGCCCATCATGGTAGGTATAATGGCTATATGGCCCAGGCTGGTGGTAGGCGCCAGGTAAGTAGGCTTGCCAAAAATTTGCCCAAGCAGGCCTTCCAACTCCTCGTACATACCCATCGAAACAGTCATCCGTGAGCTGGAAAACTGTGTGCCATATTTTTGCACCGCTTCAATAGCGGCCGCTTTAAGGGCTGGGTGCGTTTCAAGCCCTAAATAACTGCATGAGCTAAAAAAAACAGTTTCCCTGCCATTTACGGTAATTGTTCGTCCGTTAAATTGTTCGTCTTCAGTAAACAGGTGGTAAAAGCCCAACTCTTTGCCTTTGGTGGCGTGTTGGTTAATAAGTTCATTAAATTCATTTTTCATATCGCCAGGGGTTTAATGATGAATATGATTAATTACAATGCAAATGTAACTTGCCAAACAGGCCTGCGGTAGAGTTGAAAAAATGAAAATGTGTCATAAAATTTATGACACGCGGAGAAGGACTTTAATCAATCAGTTTGTGCTTAATAGCATAGCGGGTAAGTTGAACATTTGATTCAAGTTCCAGCTTTTCAAGTATGCGGGCACGGTAAGTAGCCACGGTGGCCGGGCTTAGGAACAATTGTTCGGCAATTTCTTTTACCGCCATGCCCGAGGCTATAAGGCAAAGGATTTCGAACTCGCGGTTTGAAAGCAGGGCATGTACTTTAGCATTGCTGGCATCGGCTTCGGTTTTCCGCAGCTCAGATAAAAGCTGCTGGTTTTCCTTTTCCTTTTCTTTAAGCGAAAGGCTACGGTTTATAATGGTGGGTAGGCGGTTAAACTGCGATTTTAAAAGAAAATCGTCCACGCCTTCGGTCATACACTCCAGTGCCAGTTCTTCGGTTAACGAACCGGTAGCCAGAATAAAAGGTATTACTATATTTTTCTCCTTAAACAACTTAAAGGCATGCATGCCATTAAACATGGGCAGCGAGTAATCGGCAATAATTATATCCGGTTTAAAGGCCTCTAAGGCATCAAGGAAATCCTTTTTTGTAGTAACATGTTTAGAGGTATACTTCAGGCCTTCCTTATCTAGCTCATGTTTCATTAAAGCCACATCGTCCTCCAGGTCTTCGAGGAACAAAACATGCAGCAAAGGGGAAAAATCATTAATAGCTTTCATTGGAATAAAAAATATGCATTTCCTAAACCGGTAGGCGCACTTGTGTCGAGAAACAAGGGGCCTTGCCGCTACATGGGTGGTACAATGGCGCCTGCCAACAGTAAGGCAACCAGCCCAAATATAATAAGCATTCCCATGGGGTGCAACATATCGGGTATTTGTATTAATACCTGTAAAAAATAAACGGATTACAAGGCTGGCCTTACAACCAACTTAGCAGCTTACTTTCGCCCAAAAATTTAAGCGGGCGCATGTTTTGATGGCGCTTTAAGCCAAAACCATCAATAGCATGTTCTTTTATATGTGCAACGGCTTCGTCAATAGAGTCGGTAAAAAGAAAGAGCGAAATATCTCCGGGGCTAATGGTTTTTTCGGCTATTAAATGCTGGAGGTGGTTAAATAGTGCCATGTGGTACTCTTTACCATACAATACCACCGGAAAGCGTTTCAGTTTGCCGGTTTGTATAAGCACAATAGCCTCGAAAAACTCATCCAGCGTACCATAACCGCCCGGCATTACCACAAAGCCGTATGAATACTTAGTAAGCATCAGTTTACGGATAAAAAAGTAATCAATGTTTACCCAGGCGTCTAAATACGGGTTTGGGTGCTGCTCAACCGGCAATACAATGTTGCACCCTACCGATTTGCCTCCGGCCTCTTTAGCGCCGCGGTTGGCGGCTTCCATAATACCGGGGCCCCCGCCGGTCATTATGGTAAAACCTATTTGCACCAGCCTTGCGCCCATTTGCCGGGCCACTTCGTAATACTGTTCGCCCTCGCCAAAGCGCGCCGAGCCAAATACAGTT
>DASZPC010000096.1:0-4276 GCA_035550455.1 Chitinophagales bacterium
TACCACCAGTTCTGTTTCGCCGGTGGCGGCGGGTAAATACTGGGTTAAACTAACTGATAGTCTGCATTGTACCCTCAACTCTGACACAACAAACCTTAAAATTGATAGTCTCAACAGCAAAATTTCTTTAGGTGCCGATACCACCCTTTGTCGCAATAGCCTCATATCATTAAAAACTCCGGCAAACGGTTGGAACAGGCTAAGCTTTCATTGGTCGACGGGCAGCACCGATAGCATTGCTGTAGTTACTGCTTCGGGGGTTTATTCTGTTACCGTTTCCGATACCACGGTTTGTACCGCCAGCGCCTCTAAAAATATAAATGTGTTAGGTAGTTTGGCGCCAACAGTTAATTTCTCGGGCGATACCATTTGCTATCTGCAAAATTATCTTCCTGTAAACCTTACTGCCCCAACCGATAGTGTAGCCAGTTATTATTGGACCTTTGGCGATGGGGGTAGTAGTTCCGCCACTAATGCAGCACATTTTTACCAAAACTCCGGTGTTTATTCTGCTTCTTTACGGGTTATAACGCTTGCCGGTTGCACCACCACAGTAAACAAATACGTAATAGTTGATGCACTGCCCACCGCCTCCTTTAACGGTGGGGCTGGTTGTGTGGATAACAGTTACCAGTTTAACGACTTAAGTTCGCCGTCATCGGGCAGCAGCCTTATTTCCTGGAACTGGGATTTTGGCGATGGCGGCCTTGCTACAACACAAAACCCTCAATACACTTATGCTACTTCAGGTTCGTATACTGCCGGGCTAATGGTAACCGATAACTACGGTTGTTCCGGCCACACCAGCCACAGCATTACCCTTACCGGCCCGCAGGTGTTTCAGCCGGTTTCGCTTACTATTCCTGCCAATTGGGAAACTTTCGGTACCAATGGGGTGCTTTTTGCCTGGAACCCAACATCAGGAGCAACAAGCTATACCCTGCAAATAGCCACCAATCCGCAGTTTACAAATGCCCAAACTTATCCGGGCCTTACCATTTGCCGCGATTCTGTTGGCGGCTTTGCCGGTAATACCCAATATTATTGGCGTATTGTGGCTTATAGTACTTGTGGCGACTCGTCTTCCTCTACTACCGGTACCTTCCGCACGTTTAAACCATCCGATATCGGTTCAGGCTGCCTTGCGGTTTGGTTAGCCGGCGATAACGTTACCCTTTCGGGAAGCACTACTAATGTTTCCACATGGCTTGATACCAGTGGCAATGCTTATCATGCTACGGCTACACCCGGCTTGCCAACCTGGGCATCGGAGCCACAACTTAACGGCCACCATGTGTTACACTTCAGTGGCACTAGCCAAGCCTTAAAAGGCCCGCAAATTCCGGGTATTGATACCAAATCCTTCTCCATATTTATGGTGGATAAGGGAGATAACGTTACCCAAAGCCCGGCCTATGGCCAGGGCCTGTTTACCATAAATACCCTGAATGCTGGTATGTGGCTTTACCGGCGCACTTACTATGCCGATTTAACTTTTATCAATAATTACAGCTCCATTCCAAGTACCAATACACAATGGTTAAACATAAACGGATTTGCCAATACGGGCTACCCATATACTTTAATGGGCCTGCGCAAGGATTTTGGTAACTGGGCCCAGTTAGATACCAATGGGGTAGTGGGTGCATATATTGATAATTCTTCGGGGCTTAACTCTATTTTGCTGGGTGCTTTTACTAATGGCCCGTACTACATAGGTTATGCTTCTAACTTCAATCAATACTTTCAGGGTAGTATTGCTGAAACCATCGTTTATACCTGTGTATTGGATAGCGACCAGGCCAACAACGTTAACAACTATCTCTATACCAAATATGCGCCTCCCGTTTACCTGGGCCCCGATACTACCGAAACCGGTAGTGTTTGTCCGGTCGTACTTAATGCTGGCGCACGTTTCATCAGCTACTTGTGGAGTACGGGTGCCACTACCCAAACCATATCGGTGCAGCAAAACGGCACCTATTGGGTTAGGGTAAAAGATGTGTTCAATCGCGAAAGCTCCGATACTATCAATGTTACCCTGCCATACCTGGGTTCAACACCCGGAGATACAGCCATTTGCTATGGCCGCCAGGTACAAATAAGCCAGTTGTTCAGGGGTGGCTCGTCTTATAACTATTTGTGGAGCAACGGCGCCACTACCAGTTCCATAACTGTTAGTGCGGCGGGGGCTTATAGCTGCACGGTTTCAAATACGGGCAATGCATCTTGTTTTATTCTTTCCGA
Organism: Chitinophagales bacterium; assembly: GCA_035550455.1. Taxonomy (GTDB): domain Bacteria; phylum Bacteroidota; class Bacteroidia; order Chitinophagales; family LD1; genus Bog-950. The sequence continues at coordinate 2,248 of DASZPC010000096.1, forward strand.
TATAGTGCATGTGCATGTTGATAGTTTTGCGCTTACCAACCTGCTTACCACCGATACGCTTCTTTGCACTGGTAGTGCCGTGCATTTAGCCAACACTACTTACCCTATTGTATCCTACCTGTGGTCGCCTAGTGGCGACACCTCTGCCGCGCCGCTTATATATGCCGATGGCCAGTACTCGCTCACCGTAGTAGATGCTAACGGCTGCTTTAATACCGATACCATCAATGTTACCACACACTCCCACGCGCCAATTACCGATTTTTCAGCCTCCGGTATTTGCCTGGGCAATGCCACTGCCTTTACCAGCCTGGCCGCAGTGCCGCAACCCGATGCCATAGATTCCTTCCACTGGGCTTTCGACGGCGCCATTCCTGCCACGGCAAGCACTGCCAACCCTGTGGTTAATTTTTCAGCCTATGGCCTGCACCAGGTTTCTCTGTTTGTGCAAACCGATTCAGGCTGTACCGGCACTATTACCAAAATTGACACCATATACCCAACGCCTATTGCCGGCTTTGCTTACTCCGGTTCTAACAGCGCGCCCAGCGCAGCCGGGGTACTATGTGCCGGCGATAACACCTTCGGTATTTTCTCCGATAGCAGCCTTGCTATTGTGGCTATCGATAGCATTGTTAGCCGCGTTTGGGAATTCGATGGCGTAGTGGTCGATTCTTCTAATAGTTCAACTATTATCCATCAATTTGATAACCCCGGTAACTATACCGTTTCGCTGATTGTTACCAACAACGAAGGCTGTACCGATAGTGTTTCTCGCCCGGTACGTGTGTTCGCGCCTTTAAATGCCGACTTCTACTTCCAAAACGTTTGCTATGGCCAAACCACTAAGTTTACCGACTTAACAGCCTCTTACTCGCTGGTTAGCTGGTCATGGACCTTTGGCGATAACTTTACCTCTACCACCCAAAACCCAACGCACCGCTATACCCAACCGCTTTCGTTCCCCGCCACGCTTACGGTTCAAAACGCTATTGGCTGTATTGCTAACATTACCAAAACCGTTACCATTTATAAAAATCCGGTAGCTGCTTTTACTGATACCATAGCTTGTGTTGGCGATGCCTACACCCCGGTAGATTTGAGCCAAACCTTTGGCGATCCTATCCAATACTGGAGCTGGAATATTGCCGGCCACACGTATACCACCCAGGCTCCTCAGTACACCTTTACCGATACCGGCACTTATACCATCAGGCTAAAAATAACCACCCAAAACAGTTGTGCCGATTCAACCTCTAAGCATGTTTATGTGGCGCCAATTCCGGTAGCCAACTTTACCTATTCGCCGCTGTATGGTTCAGCGCCACTTACCATTACCCTTACCAATAACAGCACAGGCGCTAATTGGTACCTTTGGGATTTTGGCGATGGCAGTACCGATAGCTTTAATGTTAATACCAACTATATCTATCAAAACAATGGCGACTATACCATTGTGCTTTATGCCCGCAATAGTTACGGCTGTACCGATTCCTTCTCGCGCAAATACAGCGTTATTGCTACCAACCTCGACCTTTCGGTAGACAGGGTGTGGACTTACCAAACACCGCAGCCTAACGGCTATATTTTCTTTACCGTAGTGGCGCAAATAAGCAACGTGCAAACACGGCCCATTACCTCCGCACAGCTAAAAGCCACCGTTGGTTCAAGTGGCGTAATGATACAGGACTGGACAGGCTACCTGCTGCCCGGCCAAACCATTATAGATACCTTCCCGGCACAGTTCGATGTTGCCCCTGCTAACGCCAACTCTTATGTTTGTGTGGAAGGCTTCAATGTAAACAACGGCGAAACCGAAACCCGATACGATAACAACCAGGCATGTGCTTCGCTTAACAGTAGCATGCAGTTGGTGGGCCCGGCCCCTATGCCGGCCGTTACCCAAAGCACACTGGGCATTATATTGCCTGCTGCCGGTACCGTTAATATTGATATTATCGACCAGCTTGGTCAGGTTATTGTAAACAACGAAAGCTTTACACTCCCTGCTGGCCGTTCCGATTATGAG